>JACQPU010000228.1 GCA_016207365.1 Ignavibacteriales bacterium
ACCTGAACTTCGACCAGTACAGTCTCGGTGGTGAACTGGGCTACATGGTGAACCCGAACATCTGGCTCTTCGGCCGCCTTGGCACGCAGATGCTGGCGACGTCCGACGATGTGGGCATCTTTGGTCCGACGTTCGGTGTCGGCGTCAACTACAACACAGCAGCACTGGATCTTGCCGTCGATTTTGCCTACCGCACGGTGGACTTCTTTGATGGCAACACCGTTGTTGCTGTGCGGCTTGGTTTCTAGGCTGCAAGAAGTACATAGTGAATCAGACGGGCTGGCCTCCGGTCAAACGGAGGCCGGCCTTTTTTTGGAATTCGCTGTGGAATACAACATCTCCCACCCTCAAAAGAGAACCCCCACGGATTGCGCCTGATTGATCTGAACGTGTGCAGCAGACTTGCCGCAGCGGCTTGTTTTTCCTTCGTTATTTCCACGAGCGCACCGGCTCAGCCGGCCAGCGACAGCTTGGACGTCTACCAAAGACTCCTGGATGCCAGAAGGAGTTTCCATGTTCTGTCCGTGGCTCTGTCGCCCGGTCAGGAAGACCTCGAAGCACTGGTCTATCTTCGCCATGGTCTTGGAGCGAAGATTCTTAGCGTCTATGTGACTCATGGCGAGTCCCGGATGAGCGAAGAGGGAGATGTTTATCCCGCTCAGGTTGCCGCGCGCCGCACAGTGGAGGCCTGGAGGGCCCTTACACGATTAGGTGGGGAGGCGCGGTTCCTGACGTTCACAGATCCTGGTGGAACGCGGGATACGCAGTATGTGAGGGCGTTCTGGCCCGAGGATTCGTTACAGGGCCTCCTGATGCAGGAAATATCGGACTTCAAGCCTGAGCTTATCCTGCTGGCATCAGATTACGGCAAGTTCAATACACCCAAGATGCAGGTTCTTAAGCATGATTTGCTTGCTGCAATCCACGAGATCGATCCGGACATCGCACTTACGCGGCATGCTCCGCCAAAGGCTGCCGCCTGGAAAGTTCACATGATGCTTGCGGGGGTGGGGGAGCACATGGGCGAAACGCTGTGGGAGTTTCCCACGGAAAGGATACATCCCATCCTTCGGTTGTCATATACTGCACTTGGAAAGCAAGCCGCGGCTGAATACAGATCCATCGCGCGTTTCAGGAATTCGTGGGCCTTGGAATCCCAAAGAAAATATCAGCCGGTGTACTTCTCGGAGGTCCGGCTTTCGCTGTCGGAACAAGGCAAGGCGGTCACTCCCCTCCCTCCGCGACTTGCCCGGTTGGACAGAATGGTGGCCCGGGAAGTGGATCGATTAACGAAGCTATTTCGTTCGGGAACGCTCTCAAGAAAGCAGAATGTCACCTCATCTTTGCCGCGCGTTACAGCAATCATTGACTCTGTTGAGCTGGAGCTGAAGAATCGGTTGCGACTCCGACCCAACGAACGGAAGATACTCCTCGGGTGGAAGGATGAGTTCAGGATGTTCAAGGCATCGTTGCTGGGGGTCAAGGTGGATCTCGTATTTTCCGAGACCGTGCTTGCACCCAGACAGCTTTCACTTCTCACCGTGCGATCAGCAGAGGGAGTTCCGAAAACCGGAACGACGGAATTGTATTTCCCCGATGCTGAACTTGCAGGGTGGATCCTGAATGAGGCCGACCAAAGTCGGATTTCCTTTGTGACCGGAGTGCCGTATAGACTGGTATCTCCGCGTGAGTTGCAGTTTGACCTCCCGCTTAGTGTTCATGGGGTTAGGAAACACCGATATGGAACGCCGTTCAGAATCGTTCTTCAGCACAAAGCCCCGCGGCCACAAGAGAGTTTTGAATGGGAAACAACGCAATTGTTGCAGTTTGCTCCGCTCTTTTCTGTTAATGTGGTGACGCCCGTGGTGAGCGCGTGGTCAGGTGAAGCCGTCGTTGTCGAAGTGCAGAATCACTCGCGGGATCCCGTAACGGATCGCCTCTTTGTCGATCATGAATGGGTCAGAGCAACAGGTGCGCGGTTTACCCTGGACAAGCAACAAGGGATATTTATTGACAGTCTGAAATTGGAATGGCACCAGACACCAGATGTTGGCGAGTATATTGTGCCGATTCGTATCGGTCCGTATACCATGGGTCATTTTGGTGTACGCAGTTTTCGCACAGTCGTCGATTCAACGCGGCCGGTGGCAGTTCTTTCCACCATGCCCGCGTCTCCGTTGGTACAGTCTCTTCGCCGACTTGGGCTATCACCAACTGTGTGCTCTGATCCGGCCGATCTCGAACGTGTGTTGAACGGGGCGGCTGTCGCGATCCTTGATGAGGAAGCTCGCTCTCCGCTTAGTCTTCTGAATACAGACGTCTTGAAGTCGTTTGTCCTCAAAGGAGGGCATCTGGTCGGGATTAATCAGGATCCTATGGACAACTCCCATCTCCGAAAGGCTTTTGACCTTGCTGTCTCGCGGACTGATTTGTTTGATCCGTATCAGGAGGTTCGCGCCGATACTGTTCATCCGATATTCCGGACACCGAATACGATCACAGACAGGTCATGGGAGGGCTGGATTTACTATCGCGCATCAGACAGTGTCAAGGATGCTTCGCAGACGTGGAATATCCTCGCTTCACTGTCTGATGTCAATGAGCCGGTTGTACTTTCAAAAAACGCAGGATCGGGCACCCTGACCTATGTGAACCTTGCACTGTCCTCGCAGCTCCTGAATATTCACGAAGGGGCATTGGATCTCCTTGCGAACATTGTTTCCTATCAGAGGAATCCATAAGTTTATGGGTGGTGGTAACGTAAGGATCTTCAGAGTCCGAAGCGTGACGAGAGGATGAGGTCATTATGAAATCGAACGTTTGGGTGTTGGTGCTCGCGGTATTGGCAGGCAGTCTTTCGGCCCAGGAGAGGATCGATCCGCGATCGTCCTTCGTCATTAATTTCGATCTTGCGCGCTTCAAGAACAATGACAGCACGCAGTATGTGGAAATGTACTTTGCCAGCTTTCCTCACCTGGTGACTCTTGAGCGTGCGGGCGCAGGATTCCGAGGATTTGTGGAGATACGGCTGAAGTTGCGGGACAAAGAGACCGGCGTGCTTGCGCTGGACAATCGGTCGCTCGTCCCCGTGGACGTACCGGACACGTCCGGAGAGGCGTACAGGACCACGCTGATCGCTCAGTTGGGGTATGTAGTTCCCGCGGGATCGTACGATCTCCATGTGAACGCCATCGATTCTCTTGCTTCTGCGAGACAGGATTCGTTCACAGTGAATTTTGACGTCGTCCCGCAGACAGGATCGTTCGGGATCAGCGATGTTGAACTTTGTTCGAACATACGACGGTCGACAAACCAGGATGACCCGTTTTATAAGAATTTGCACGAAGTTGTGCCCAATCCTACGCTACTGTTTGGCGCCGCGAATCATCCCGTTATTTTTCATTATCTCGAGCTGTACAACCTCAACAAGGATGAAACGTACACCATCAAGACGATATTGGCGGACGGCGGAGGGAATCCTCTGCAGGAGGCTACACGAAAACGGAAATTCGGTGTGGAAAACGCGGTCGACGTGGGGACGACCAACGCCACGAAGCTCCCCTCGGGAAAATATCGCTTTCAGGTCATTGTCCTCAGTTCCGCCGCAGAGCCCCTTCTCAGGACCGAGAAACGGTTCTACGCTTATAATCCTCAGGCGGTGGTAGCGATACCGTCAGATGCGGAGATGGTCGAGACGGAGCTTTCGGGTCTCACGTCCGAAGAACTGGCGCTGGAGTTTGAAACGGCCAGATATCTTGCGACGCAGGAGGAGGTCGGTGCATTTTCCAAGATTACGTCCCTTCAGGGCCGGAGGGAATTTCTCGCGAAATTCTGGAGCGATGTGGCGAAAGGGAAAATGGGATACGACCCCATTGTCAGGCGAGACTACCTGATGAGAGTGAAAAGAGCAAACGAGCGGTATCGTGCGATGTCGCGCGACGGTTGGCGGACCGACCGTGGTCGCGTTTTTGTCCTGTATGCAGAACCCGATGAGATTGACCGGAGGCCCAGCAGTGAGGGTGGCAAGCCTCACGAAATCTGGTCTTATTACAGGATAGAAAACGGTGTCATGTTTGTGTTCATTGACCGGATGGGTTTTGGAGATTACACGCTTGTGCATTCAACGAAGCGCGGCGAGCTCAGGGACGATGATTGGGAACGGCTGCTGCAATAGCGATTTGGTGTGTGGGCTTTCTTGTCAGTGAGGTCCAGGCCGCCGGAGGGTTGGCGGACACGCTGCTGATCGAGCATCGGACGTTCGGTTCTTTCCGCGGTGCGACGAGACTCGTTACGGATGTTCGGGGTCGTTTTCTTGTCGTTGATCAAACGGCCAGTACTCTTTCCATCTTTACTTCCAGGTTTGAACTGTTGGAAACCGTCGGAGGTTTTGGATGGAGCGAGGCGGGATTCGATCGACCCTCGGCGGTTGCCTCTGACGGCATCACGGCCTATGTGGCCGACCATGGCAACCACAGGATTGTCCGCCTTGACCAGGCTTTTACGCCCCTTTCATTCCTCTCCACGCGTGATACTTCCTTTGCACCGGCGCGGTTCGGATATCCGGTAGGAGTTGCCCTTTCG
>JACQPU010000222.1 GCA_016207365.1 Ignavibacteriales bacterium
CCGTCGTGGTGTCGGCCCTCTATCACACGGTCGTGCGCCTTTTGGGAGCGCGGAGACGGCTCAGACAATCCTATGCAATGTTGGCCTATTCGTTGGTGCCGATCGTGCTTTCTGTCATAATCCTTCTCCCGATTGAGCTGATGACGTTCGGTATGTATCTGTTCACATCAAATCCAGGTCCGGAGGTGATCAAACCGGTTTCCTATTACATCCTGATCTCTCTGGATGCGCTTTGTGCGGTGTGGACCGTCGGCCTGGCGGTCGCCGGAACGCGGGTTGTCCATAGTCTCACGGTACCCCGTGCGTTGCTCGCCGTGGGAATCGTCTTCACCGTCCTCCTCGGCTCGTTTTTTCTGGGAGCGCCGGCGATTCCTGTTGTCCTGGAGAAAGTTTTCTAGAATGCAGATGTCACGAAGGGAATTCGAGGATTGTGCGCAGGAGGCGTTTGACGCCCTTCCACGGGTGTTCCAGGAAAAAATTGAGAATGTCCAGATTGTCTTCGAGGACTTTCCTTCGCCGTCCCTGGCAAGTCAGTTGAGGTCCGACAGGCGTTCACTTCTTGGATTGTACAGTGGTATACCTTTGCCGCACAGAAATACCTGGTATGGAGCTTCACCAACAGTTCCGGACACGATTTATCTGTTCCAGAAAAACATCGAGGCGCAGTGTTCAAGCAAAGAAGAACTTCGCGAGCGGATTACCGAGGTCCTTCTCCACGAACTCGGGCATTACTTTGGAATGAACGAAGAGGAGGTCCGACGCGCCCTGAACGAACTTGAGTAACGCGACTCACGAGGAAAGTATATACCGCGGCATCAGCCGCAACGTGACGACGACCCTTCACCAGCATGCAGAAAGGTTTGTATGGCAAAGGTGATTTTGCAGATTGCGTACGAAATTGACCCCGATCGCAGGAAAGAATATCTCGACCTCGCGGCTGAAATGAAAAGTCATTTCAGGGATACAATGAAAAAGGACTATTCGCTCTTCGAGGTCAAAGGAAAGAAGAATTCATTTTTGGAGCAGTACGTGTGCACCTCCATGGAAGAGTATGAGGCGCTCGAAGACGATCTCGATGAAAAGGCGAGCGAACTCATCAACAGGCTGGAGGCCCTCCTGAAGAACGGGCGTGCGCGTTATACGACGCTCGTTGAGGCCGAATAACACCGCCCCGGACCTATTTCCGGATTCCGACTGTCAGCCGGAACGTCTTGGTTTCATTCCCCCGCTTTACGACCACATCGACAACATCGCCCGGCTTGTATTCCCCCAGGGCAAACGTGTAATCGTAGAGATTCTTGATCTCCACAGTTCCGAATTTCACGATGAGGTCGCCGGCTTGCAGTCCCGCGACAGCGGCCGGACTGCCTTCTGTAACTCCGGATAGCTTCATGCCGCCCGATTGCTCCCCAAAGTCCGGGATCGTTCCGGTGTAAGACCGGATGCCGCGTCCCTCGCCCGACCTTCTCGGCGAAGCAACGCTGACATAGGAAGGTCGCTCCGCCGTTCCGTTCAACTCAAGAGCAACCGATGCAACCATCTCAAGCACTGACTTCATGCCGGTGTATGCAAGCTTATCCCAGTCATCCGATGGCTTGTGATAGTCCGAGTGAAGATCCGTAAAGAAATGTAAGACGGGAATCTGTTTTGCGTAGAACGATGATTGATCGCTCGGTCCGAAGCCGTCCGGCACCGGCTTCACGTTAATACCTTCAGGTGCGTGGCGTGTCAGGAGATCTGAAAAGCCGGGCGAGGTTCCGACGCCGTACACAATCAATTTCCCGCCACTTAAGCGACCGATCATGTCCATGTTGACCATTGCCACAGTTTTCTCGAGAGCGACCGCCGGGCGTTCAACGTACACCGCGGATCCAAGGAGTCCGCGCTCTTCACGCGAAAAAGCAATAAACACCAGACCCCGCTTTAATGATGGCCTTTTCATCGCAAAGTACTCAGCCAGCTCTATCAGTCCCGCCGTTCCGGAAGCGTTGTCATCGGCCCCGTTGTGAATGGCTGATGTATCCGGCTTCAGCGAACCCGAGCCCTCTCCGCCGTATCCCAGGTGGTCATAGTGAGCACCCAGGACAACAACCTCTTGTCTCAGAGATTCTTCGTTGCCTGGCAAGAATCCGACGACGTTCGCAGCTCTCCCCATGACGGCAGACACTTCGGTTTCCAATGCAACCGTCGCATGCTCAATTGCCAGCGATGCAGGTTTCTTTGACGCTACAAGCTGCTCTTCGAGGGTCCGAAGGTTCTTATGACTTGCTTCAAGAATTTGATCGGCAATTTCGCGTGTGATCGTGAATACGAGAATGCCCGCTGTTCCGCCAGACTGAGCAAACGTAAACGGCAAGAGCGCCCTCCCCTCGGCATCCGAGAGCCCACCAACGATCATGATAGCCTTCGCACCAAGTTCCCTCGCCCGCGTAACTTTGTGGCGTATGCCAGAAAGAGAAATGAACTCGCTGTGCGGATTTCCCGAATCCGGATGCTCCCGAAGAATCATCACTGCTTTGCCAGCTACATCAAGACCAGCATAGTCGTCGTACGCTTTTCCCGGCAGTGTAATGCCGTATCCTGCAAAAACAACATCGCCGCTATACGTACCGGAGGCGGAAAATCCCAGCGGCCGAAAGTCTGTCTGCAACACCAGCGTTCGCTCTCGCTTTGCCACGCGAATCGTCGCCGAGTTCCGTGAACCCAACTCATACCCCATGAGGACCTCAAAGTTCTGCAAATAAGTTCTATTGTCACCCCTTGGCTCAAGGCCCGCCCGCCTAAATTGGGCGGCGATGTACTCGGCGGCAAGGTCTGCGCCCCGCGTCCCCGTTGCACGCCCCTCGAGAGAGTCGGAGGCAAGATATCGCACATGCTCGCGCAACTCTTCAACTGTTATCTCGGGTTGTTCCTGGCTCGAGACATGGAGGAAGGGGAATCCTGAAATAACAAACGTAAGAAGAAACTGAAGTCTCACACGATTCATACTAATCCACCCAGTCCGCAATGAAAATATTGAATTCATATCTGCTTGTTGCGTTTCGATCCGAAACAAAAACTAGTTTCTTTCCATCGCGGGTAAACATGGGGAACGCGTTGAAACTTCCTCCAAACGTTATCCGCTCAGGATCCTCAGCGTCGTCGTTCCACAAATAGAGATGAAATGAGCGGCCCTTGGGATCATTGCGGTTGGAAGAGTAGATAACGCGCTCGTTATCCGGATGGAAAAAGGGGGCAAAATTTGCACTGCCCGTCTTTGTGATTTGACGCCTGTTCTTGCCGTCGGCATCACAGATAAAGATTTCCATTTTGGTAGGTCGAACAAGCTGCTCGGCTAGAAGGGCTTTGTACTCCGCTATCTCCGTG
Source organism: Ignavibacteriales bacterium (assembly GCA_016207365.1). Classification (GTDB taxonomy): domain Bacteria; phylum Bacteroidota; class Ignavibacteria; order UBA10030; family UBA10030; genus JACQPU01. The sequence goes on from JACQPU010000222.1 coordinate 3,367, forward strand.
CTGTCCGTATGATGGTATGCCCGGTAAACGACCTTCTTTCCGTCCCACGAAAAGAATGCGCCCCCATCGTATCCAAGCTGGTGCGTGATCCGCTGCACGTCAGATCCGTCCAGATTCATCGTGTACAATTCAAGATCACCATCACGGCTCGATGTGAAAACGATTTTGTCACCGGCTGGAGAAATCGTCGCCTCGGCGTCGTAACGATCGGACGAAGTTAACAAGCGAAGGTCGGTACCGTCAACGTTTGCCGAATAAATGTCATAGGCATTCCACACTCCCCACACGTATCCCTTGGATTTATCGGGTCGCGGAAAACAACCCACGTTTGCAGCGAACGTAGAAGCAAAAAGAACCCGTTGGCCATCAGGGTAAAAATATGCGCAGGTCGTGTTTCCCAGGCCGTTGCTGATCAGTGTCTGACCCGAGCCGTCGACATTCATGACGAAGATCTGGTCGCACTCAAAAGGGGATCGGGTTGATTGAAACACAAGGCGGGTTTCGTCGAAGGAAAAATATGCTTCCGCGTTCGTTCCACCGAAAGTGAGTTGCCGGATATTTCTCAGTCGACCCTCGGCCGAATCATGAACCTGCGATACAGCACGGGGGAGGGCTGAGACGAAAAGGGTGAAGAGAAACAGCATTATTGAAACGCGTGTTTTAGCCTTGGTCGGATGCATAGAGGGTATTCGTACGAGGGTCGATGAGATGTTTGAACTGGCATAGAGTCGGGCAACGGTGTGGCGATGATCGCTCAGGAG
>JACQPU010000223.1 GCA_016207365.1 Ignavibacteriales bacterium
CAGATTTCTCAATTCATGGATCAAACCAATCCGTTGGCCGAAATGACTCACAAGCGCCGCGTTTCGGCGCTGGGACCGGGTGGGTTGACGCGCGAACGGGCTGGGTTTGAGGTCCGCGACGTGCATTACACGCACTACGGCCGGTTGTGTCCAATCGAAACGCCGGAAGGACCTAACATCGGACTCATTTCGTCACTGTGCATTCACGCTCGGATCAACGATTTTGGATTCATTGAAACGCCCTATCGCAAGGTCAAGAATAGCAGGGTGCAGGAAGAGGTCGAGTATTTGACCGCGGAGCGTGAGGACGAAGTGACCATCGCCCAGGCCAATGCTCCGATAGACGACAAGGGCAGGTTCCAGGAAGAGCGGGTTAAGGCACGCTATGAAAGCGACTATCCCGTTGTGGAGCCCGAGAAGATCCAATTCATGGACGTCGCTCCCAACCAGATTGTCAGCGCGGCCGCAGCCTTGATCCCGTTTCTTGAGCACGATGACGCAAATCGCGCCCTCATGGGTTCAAACATGCAACGTCAGGCGGTACCACTTCTTCAACCGCAGGCTCCTCTTGTCGGAACGGGACTCGAAGAGAAAGTGGCCCGGGATTCACGAACGCTGATTGTCGCTGAACGTAGCGGCGTCGTCGAATCGGTGAGCGCGGACAGCATCATTGTGCAATACGATATCGACGAGAACAGCACAGAGGCGCTCATTAGCTTTGACGACAAGCGTCGAGTGGAATACAAACTTACAAAGTTCCTGAGAACGAATCAGGATACTTGCGTGAACCAGAAGCCCATCGTGCAACCAGGGCAGAAGTTCAAGCGCGGCGACGTGCTCGCCGATGGATGCGCGACGGATCAGGGAGATCTTGCCCTCGGACGGAATGTCCTCGTCGCCTTCATGCCGTGGCGTGGGTACAACTTTGAGGACGCCATCATCGTCAGCGAACGGCTTGTGGCAGATGACGTGTTCACCTCGATTCATGTCGAGGAATTTGAACTTCAGGTGCGCGATACGAAGCGGGGAGAGGAGGAACTGACGCGCGAAATTCCCAACGTCAGCGAGGAAGCAACCAAGGATCTTGACGAGAATGGCATTATCCGAGTCGGGGCCGAGGTCAATGAGGGCGATATTCTGATCGGAAAGATCACGCCGAAAGGTGAGACCGATCCTACGCCGGAGGAAAAGCTGTTGAAAGCCATCTTTGGCGATAAGGCCGGTGACGTGAAAGATGCGTCGCTCAAGGCGCCTCCGGGAATGAAGGGCATCGTGATTGCAACGAAACTCTTCAGCAGAAAAAAGAAAGATACGGAAAGCAAAAAGGAAGACAAGCGGAAGCTTGAAGCCCTGGATCGCTCGCGCCGGCGGGACATCAAGGAACTTCAGGAAAAGCTTGCTCGCAAGCTTGGGGTGCTCCTCAACGGCGAGAAGTCTGCCGGTATACGCGACACGGATGGCAACGTTGTTGTACGTAGTGCCACCACGCTGAAAGAAGACACGTTCCTCTCCATTGAGAACATCGATTCCCTGGACTACAATCAGGAATGGATCGATGACAAGCGCAAGAACAGTGTGATCACGCGGATCCATGAAAACTACCGGCAGAAGCTCAGTGAAATAGAAGAGCTCTATCGCCACGAAAAGAACAAGATCCAGCTCGGTGATGAACTTGCGCCAGGAATTGTCCAGCTTGCCAAGGTCTATGTTGCAAAGAAGCGCAAGCTCGCGGTCGGCGACAAGATGGCCGGACGCCATGGAAACAAAGGTGTCGTATCCACCGTCGTACCCGTTGAGGACATGCCGTTTCTGGCAGACGGGACTCCTGTAGACATTGTGCTGAATCCACTGGGTGTTCCGTCGCGAATGAACCTTGGACAGCTCTTTGAGGTTGCCCTCGGTTGGGCAGGTGTCAAACTTGGAACGAAGTACTCAACCCCGATTTTCGACGGCGCAACGTGGGAAGAAGTGCAGGCGGAGCTCCGAAAGGCAGGCCTGAACGAGAACTCGAAAGCAGTATTGCACGACGGGCGCACGGGAGAACCGTTCGATCAGGAAGTAACGGTCGGCTATCTCTACATGCTCAAACTGTCACACCTCGTTGACGACAAGATCCACGCGAGGTCTATCGGCCCCTATTCATTGATTACCCAGCAGCCGCTTGGTGGAAAAGCACAGTTCGGTGGTCAGAGGTTTGGTGAAATGGAGGTGTGGGCGCTTGAAGGATACGGCGCCGCGCACGTGCTGCAGGAAATCCTGACGGTGAAATCCGACGATGTCGTTGGACGGGCAAAAGTCTATGAAGCCCTCGTCAAAGGTGAAAACCTTCCCGAACCTAATGTGCCCGAGTCCTTTAATGTCTTAGTCCGCGAATTGCAGGGACTGGGCCTAGAAGTCAAGATTGAATGATCGAAGGGCGCGGCCCTTTATTCAACTCCCCGCACTGAGCGGGGACATCCAGTGTCAATTGGAGGAATTCCAATGCCTTTTCAAGCAACAGATGGATCTTCAAAGCGCACCTTCGCCAGGATGACGGTCAGTCTGGCCTCGCCGGACATGATTCTCTCCCGTTCCCATGGCGAAGTGACAAAACCCGAAACGATCAATTATCGCTCATTCCGTCCCGAAAAGGACGGACTGTTCTGCGAGAAGATCTTCGGGCCCGTGCGCGATTGGGAGTGTCATTGCGGAAAATATAAGAGGATCCGATACAAGGGAATCACGTGTGACCGGTGCGGCGTGGAAGTGACGCAAAAGAGTGTCCGGCGCGAACGGATGGGTCACATTTCCCTGGCCGTGCCTGTTGTCCATATCTGGTATTTCCGATCGCTGCCAAGCAAAATTGGCTACGTCCTCGGTCTGTCCACAAAAGAGCTCGAGAAGATCATCTACTATGAGTCGTTTGTCGTTATCAATCCCGGTACAACGGGGCTCGAAAAATTGGATCTGATCACGGAAGATCAGTATTTGGAGATTCTCCAGAGCCTTCCGGAGGAAAACAGCGACCTGGATGAGAGCGATCCGAAGAAGTTCATTGCGAAAATGGGCGGCGAGGCAATCAAGGACCTGCTTCGGCGTGTCAATGTCGAAGGGGTCGCTGTACAACTCCGTGAGGAAATCAGGGAAGAGACCTCGGTCCAGAAGAAAACTGAAGCGTTGAAACGATTGCGGGTCATTGAGGCATTCCGCAGGAGCGAGGCCAATGCTCCGAACAAGCCTGAATGGATGGTCCTGGATGTCATTCCGGTAATACCACCCGAGTTGCGTCCGCTGGTTCCTCTGGAGGGCGGACGCTTTGCAACGTCCGATCTGAATGATCTTTACCGCCGGGTGATCATTCGGAACAACCGGCTGAAGCGGCTCATCGAAATCAAGGCTCCCGAAGTTATTCTGCGCAACGAAAAACGCATGCTCCAGGAGGCCGTGGATTCGCTGTTCGATAACTCACGGCGAGTCAACGCAGTCCGGAGTGATAACAACAGGGCGTTGAAGTCGCTGTCGGACATGCTGAAAGGAAAGCATGGTCGGTTTCGTCAAAACCTCCTTGGCAAGCGCGTTGATTATTCCGGCCGTTCGGTAATCGTCGTCGGGCCCGAATTGAAGCTTCACGAGTGCGGTCTGCCCAAGGATATGGCAGTAGAGCTCTTTAAGCCGCATATCATCCGAAAGCTCATTGAACGCGGTGTGGTCAAGACGGTCAAGAGCGCGAAGAAAATGGTCGAGAAGAAGGGAGCGGAAGTGTGGGATATTCTGGACCATATCATTGACGGGCATCCGGTGCTGCTCAACCGCGCACCGACGCTCCACCGGCTGGGGATTCAGGCGTTCCAGCCCGTGCTCGTGGAGGGCAAGGCAATCCGTATTCATCCGATGGTTTGCACAGCCTTCAACGCCGATTTTGACGGGGATCAAATGGCTGTGCATGTGCCCCTCTCATATGAAGCACAGCTTGAAGCCCGGATCCTGATGCTGTCGAGCCATAATATTCTTTCGCCGGCCAACGGGGCTCCTATCGTGACCCCCACACAGGATCAGGTACTCGGGTGTTACTATCTGACAAAATCCAAAGCCGGGGATCACGGAGAGGGAACGGTGTTTTCGAGCCCCTCGGAAGTACGTATCGCGTACGACCAGGGGCAAGTGGGCCCCCATGCACGGATCAAGGTGCGCATTGAGGACAAACTTGTCGAGACGACAACCGGAAGGATCATCTTCAATGAGATCGTTCCGAAGGGCCTCCCGTTCATCAACGAGCTGTTAAATAAGAAACGGCTCGTTCAGATCATTGCAACCGTGTTTCGTCGGTGCGGCGCGGTTGAAACCGCAGCATTTCTTGACAACCTTAAGAATCTTGGGTTCATCTATGCAACCCGTGGCGGATTGTCTGTTTCCATCACCGATGTCACGATTCCGAAGGAAAAGTATGAAATCGTGGCCAAGGCGCAGAAAGACGTGGAGGCAGTTGAGAATCAGTACTATCGCGGCTTTATCACCAACGGTGAGCGATACAACAAGGTCATCGATATCTGGACACGTGCAACAAACAGGATTGCAGAGCGGTTGTTCGATGAACTGTCGCACTCACGTGACGGCTTCAATTCTCTTTACATGATGGTGGATTCGGGAGCCCGTGGCTCCAAGGAACAAGTGCGTCAGCTTGCGGGTATGCGGGGTCTTATGGCCAAACCGCAGAAGAGTCTCTCCGGAGCAACCGGTGAGCTGATTGAAAACCCCATTGTGGCCAACTTCCGGGAAGGCCTTTCGATTCTGGAGTACTTCATCTCTACGCACGGCGCACGAAAAGGTCTGGCCGATACGGCGTTGAAGACGGCGGATGCCGGTTACCTCACGCGCCGCCTCATCGACGTTGCTCAGGACGGGATTATCGCTGAGGACGACTGCGGTACAATTCTTGGCGTTCCGACAGGGGCACTGAAGGAAGGTGAGGATATCAAGGAACCCCTTGCGGAACGTATCCTTGGGCGTGTATCGGTTCATGATGTAACCGATCCCCTTTCAGGCGAGATCCTGGTGAAGGCCGGCGAGATCATCGACGAAGAAAAAGCTCAAAGGATCTCGGAGACTTCGATTGAGGCAGTGGAAATCCGGTCGGTGTTGACTTGCGAGGCGCGGCGCGGCATTTGTGCAAAGTGCTACGGGCGCGACCTGACGACCGGCAAGCTTGTCACGACCGGAACGGCTGTTGGCGTCATTGCAGCACAATCCATCGGCGAGCCGGGCACGCAGCTTACGCTTCGTACGTTCCACACGGGCGGCACCGCAAGCCTCATCGCGTCACAGTCGCAGATCCTGTCTAAATTCGACGGTCGCGTGAAATACGATGGACTGAAATTCATTGAATTCGGAAGCGACGAGAACAAGCATACGGTCGTCTCCGGCCGGAGCGGCATGATCAATATTCTGGACAAGGACAACCGTATTCTGACAAAGTACGACGTTCCGTACGGTTCCACGCTCATGGTCAGGGAAGGTCAGGAAGTGCAGCGCGGAGAGCTCATTTACGAATGGGATCCCTACAATGCCGTGATCATCTCCGAACATGGCGGGACCATTCAGTATGTGGATTTGAAGGAAAGCGTGACCTACCGCGAAGAGCCCGACGAACAAACCGGGCATATTCAAAAGGTGGTCATTGACAGCAAGGAACGCAATCTTCTTCCGGCCATTACGATCGTCAATGCGAAGGGCCAGAAGATCGCGAATTACCCGATCCCGACCCGCGCACATCTGATCGTTGACGACGGCGACCAGATTGAGGCCGGCACAGTCCTCGTCAAGATCCCCCGCGACATAGGAAAGACGCGGGACATCACCGGCGGCCTTCCGCGTGTGACCGAGTTATTTGAAGCCCGTCACCCTGCAGACCCCGCCATCGTTTCGGAGATTGATGGTGTAGTGAAGATCGGCCAGCCTAAACGAGGATCGCGAGAGGTGTTTGTTGAGAGTCACGATGGAAAGGATAGACGAACGTACATGATTCCGCTGGGCCGTCACATTTTGGCCCAGGACAATGATGTCGTAAGGGCAGGCGAGAGACTCTCCGCAGGAGCCATCGATCCGCACGACATTCTCCGCATCAAAGGCACGACCGCCGTTCAGGAATATCTCGTGAACGAGATCCAGGAGGTCTACCGGATGCAGGGCGTCAAGATCAATGACAAACACATCGAAATCATTGTACGGCAGATGATGCAGAAGGAGCGTATTGTTGATCCTGGCGACACGACGTACCTCGAGGGGGACAATGTCGACAAGGGTCGGCTGTACGATGAGAACGATAGCTTGCGCGGAAAGGTCGTTGTGGTGACCAAGGGCGATTCCAAGTTCAAAATCGGCCAGGTTCTTACGAAGAAGCAAGCCCGGGACGCAAGTGCGGATCTGAAGAAGAAAGGGAAGAAACCGGCTGAAGTTCGGGATGCCCTGGCAGCCACGTCGGAGCCTATTCTGCTTGGCATTACGCAGGCTTCGCTGACAACGGACAGCTTCATTTCGGCGGCCTCATTCCAGGAGACCACCAAGGTCCTGACGGATGCTGCAATCGAAGCGAAGATTGATCCGTTGCTGGGGTTGAAAGAAAACGTCATTATGGGCCACCTGATCCCTGCGGGGACGGGTCAAAAAGCTTTCAGAGACATTCTGGTAACAACGGCGGATGTTGAGGCGGCTCCTTCAGTGATTGAAGTGGAAGAGACGGAGGAAGGATCGGAGGAGGGAGAGACGAAGAAGAGAAAGCGCAAAACGCGGGTCGCCGCTTCATAAGCTTTTTCTGAATAATGAACAAGCCTCCACCTGGATGCATCAGGATGGGGGCTTGTTGTTTGTTTTTCCGTGGCGCGAGCCGTTGACATTGAGGCGGAAATGCCTTATCTTAATAAGCTCTTTTAGCATTTTTTCACGATTTGAACGGAGTTGTCGCGAGAGTGCCTACGATCAATCAGCTTGTCCGAAGAAGTCGCGAGCGCGTGCAGTGGAAGAGCAAGTCTCCTGCGCTCGATGCATGTCCGCAGAAACGCGGCGTATGCACGCGTGTCTATACAACAACGCCAAAGAAGCCGAACTCTGCGTTGCGGAAAGTCGCAAAGGTTCGACTGACGAACAGCGAGGAAGTGATCGCTTACATCCCGGGGGAGGGACATAACCTCCAGGAGCATTCGCTTGTCATGATCCGGGGCGGAAGGGTCAAGGATCTTCCGGGAGTGCGGTATCACATTATCCGCGGGACCCTCGACACGCAGGGCGTTCAGGACCGGAAGCAAGGTCGATCGAAGTACGGAGCCAAGAAACCGAAGCCCGCAAATTAGTCTATGAGAAAGAAGCGAGCAGCCAAACGTTATACCGAGCCCGATCCGAAATTTCAGGACGTACTGGTTTCGCGATTTATCAATTCGCTCCTGAAACGCGGCAAAAAGCATCTTGCGCGACAAATGCTGTATTCTGCGCTGGATTTGATCGAGGAACGGACCAAAAACAAGTCCATTGATGTATTCCGAAAAGCGGTCAATAATGTCTCTCCGCTGTTGGAAGTTCGGGCACGCAGGGTTGGTGGTGCTACCTATCAAGTACCCACAGAAGTTCGCCCCGAGCGGCGAACCGCTCTTGCTATCCGCTGGCTGATTACAAACGCCCAGGAACGCTCGGAGAAGTCCATGTCGCAGAAGTTGGCTGCAGAACTCATCGCGGCCGCCGCCGGCGAAGGCGGTGCAGTAAAGAAGAAGGAAGATGTCCACCGGATGGCGGAGGCTAACAAGGCATTCGCTCACTTCAGGTGGTAATTGGTTTTCTCTCTTCAGGAGTACTCTAAGTAATAACAACATTCTGTTGAGGCCGGGAGAGGCGCCGCTTTCTCCCGGATCTGAGGAAACTATGTCCAGAGAATATTCATTGGAGCGTACACGCAATATCGGCATCATGGCGCATATTGATGCCGGCAAGACGACAACGACGGAACGCATTCTGTTCTATACAGGCGTACTGCATCGCATGGGAGAAGTGCATGACGGCGCGGCAACCATGGACTGGATGGAACAGGAAAAAGAACGCGGCATCACGATTACCAGTGCCGCAACCACGTGTTATTGGCGCGATTACCGCATCAACATTATCGATACGCCGGGGCACGTGGATTTTACGATTGAAGTCGAACGTTCGCTCCGGGTACTGGACGGAGCCGTCGCACTCTTTTGCTCGGTCGGCGGTGTCGAGCCGCAATCTGAAACCGTTTGGCGTCAGGCGGACAAGTACGGTGTTCCGCGCGTTGCTTTTGTAAACAAAATGGACCGGGCAGGCGCGGATTTTCTGGGCGTTGTTCAGATGATGAAGGACCGCCTCGGCGCCAATGCCGTTCCAGTTCAGCTCCCCGTTGGTGAAGGCGACATGTTTGTGGGAATCATCGACCTGATTACCATGCGGGCCAGGATGTATCACGAAGGGAACCAGGGAATGACCTGGGATGAAATCGAAATCCCCGCGTCCCTCAAAGGACGGGCTAACGAATACAGGCAGAAAATGCTTGAGGCCGTCGCCGATGAGGATGACTCATTGCTTGAGAAGTACCTGGAAGGAAAAGAGATCTCCCCGGAAGAGGTTCGAAAGGTCCTCCGCCAGGCATGTTTGAAGGTCAGCATTGTCCCCGTCCTCTGCGGATCTTCGTTCAAGAACAAAGGTGTGCAGTTGCTCTTGGATTCGATTATTGAACTCCTCCCCTCGCCGATCGACATTAACGACGGAGAGGTACATGGTCATCATCCGCATCGCCACGACGATGTCGTTCGGAAAGTCGATGACAAGGAAAAATTCACTGCTCTGGCGTTCAAGATCATGAGCGACCCGTTTGTGGGAAGGCTGACATATTTCCGCGTGTATTCCGGGACTGTATCTGCCGGGTCGTATATCTACAATGCGACAACCGAGCGCAAGGAGCGTGTGGCAAGGATTCTCCGCATGCATGCCAACCATCGGGAGGAAATCTCACAGGCACATGCCGGTGACATCGTCGCCGCGATCGGATTGAAGAACACGAAAACTGGCGATACGTTGACGGATGAAAAGGATCCAATCATTCTCGAGAAAATGATCTTCCCCGAACCGGTCATCGATGTTGCCATCGAACCGCGGACAAAGGCAGATCAGGAAAAACTGGGAGAAGCCCTGCAGAAACTCGCTGAAGAAGACCCGACGTTCCGGATCTCCTCGAATGAGGAAACGGGACAGACGATCATCAGTGGAATGGGAGAACTGCACCTGGAGATCATTATCGACCGGATGAAGCGTGAATTCAAGGTCGAGGCCAATGTTGGGAAACCCCAGGTTGCGTACAAGGAAACGATTACGAAAAAAGTCACAGCGGAAGGCAGGTTCGTCCGACAGTCCGGTGGACGCGGTCAGTACGGTCATGTCGTTATCGAAATGGAGCCAAACGAAAAGGGGAAGGGTTTCGAATTCGAGAACGCGATCGTTGGCGGTGTGGTGCCCAAGGAATACATCAAGCCGACCGAAGAAGGGATCGTTGAAGCCATGCGAAACGGTGTGCTGGCCGGGTATCCTGTCGAAGATGTCAAGGTGAAGTTGTTCGACGGATCGTTCCATGCGGTCGACTCATCGGAAATGGCGTTTAAGATCGCCGGATCCATGGCGTTCAAGGAAGCGGCGCGGAAAGCGGGACCTGTCTTGCTGGAAC
>JACQPU010000224.1 GCA_016207365.1 Ignavibacteriales bacterium
CCAAGGTCTTTTGCAATGTCCTCCATGCTTCTCTCTTCCCAGTAAAACATCAGGAGTATTTTTTTGCACCCTTCATCGATACGGTCAAGCGCTTGATGAACAAGAGCAGCCTCTTCTTCCCGAAGCAGGATTTCGTCGGCGGGTTGTTCGTCTCCGGGAGGATCCGCATCGGAATCTGCAAGCGGCTCACGGCGACGTTCCGCAAGCAACCTCAACCATCGGTTCTTCACAATTCCGAGAACAAATGTACCAAGCCTCGACTTGTATTCGAATCGCCCGGATCGCACGCGTTCCCAGAGAGTGCACAGAGCATCTTGAAGCATGTCGTCCGCATCCTCCTGCGAGCCGTGGTTGGCGAGAACGTAGCTCAACACAGGTTTCCGCGTGTCCTGAAACAGGAGTACCAATCCCCGTTCGTCATCCCGGCGGATCAAATCGAGAATTTTCGCATCTCTGTTCAGAAATACTGTGGGTGACGCCATTTACCTTTCATGAGTTAATGACATTAACGGGCAGAAGGTGAATGCTGGCGGGTCTAATGTAGAAAGAACCAGAACGTAATACAAACACAGGAGGAACAATCATGAAAACTCTCGCTTCCCTCGTCCTCGCTCTTTTCATGGTCGCGACGGCTTCGAGCCATGACGGGACGAAACCCCTCATTGTCGGCAAAGTCAACTGCCCGTACATTCCGTCGATTGGCGGAACCCTCTACTTGAATATTTCCCTGACGCTCCCCATTGTTGATCGGCCATCCCGTAAGCCGATGAACCTCTGCGTTGTGCTCGACCGCAGTGGATCCATGGCCGACGAGCGGAAAATTGATTACGCGAAAGCGGCGCTCACGACTCTTATTCGCCAGCTCTCGCCGCGGGATATTCTCTCGGTGGTTATCTACGACGATGTTGTCGAAGTTTTGCGTCCGGCGACCACACTGAGAGACCGCGAACAACTTCTTGGACGCATCAATGAAGTGTTTCCGCGCGGATCGACAAATCTCGGCGGAGGGCTCATCGAAGGGCTCCAACAGGTCTCCCGAAACTCGGGCACCGAGTATGTGAATCGTGTCATTCTCTTTTCCGACGGTCTTGCCAACCAGGGAATCACGGATCCGCACACACTGAATTCCATTGTGCGTCGCTCGAGGCACCAGGGAATCTCCGTCACAACGATGGGCGTTGGCCTGGATTATAACGAGAACCTCATGGCCGGACTTGCCGAGCATGGCGGTGGAAGATATTACTTCATTGAAAGCCCGCGATCGATCGCACACATTCTTCGCCGTGAGTTCGACACGATGACCGCCATCCTTGCCCAGAACGCAGTACTCGAAATCACCCTCGGCCCCGGTTTTCGGGTGGCGGATGTCATCGGGTACACATGGGAACAAACAGGCAACCGGTGCATGATTCCCCTCGGCGATCTCGCTGCGGGGCAGACTCAGGAAATGACGCTGGAACTTCAGGCACCTGAGGGAAAAGGTAGAGCCGAAGTCGCCTACGGAGTCCTTCAGTTCACTTCAGATGCCCTTGCGTCGGGACAAGCAAGGGAGTTCAGAACGCATGTTTCTTACACGCAGGACCAGGTCCTTGTGGACAAGAACCGTGACATGGAGGTACAGGCAAAGGCGGATGTTGCTGTGTCGACCAGAACCGTTGAGCAGGCGTTGGAATCGTTCGACAGAGGCGATGCTGATGGGGCCGTTCGGGCGCTGGAAGTTGCTCGCGAGGCAATTGCTGCATCACCAGCCGCAGGCGCTTCGGGAACCGGTCAGATTCTCGATGAACAGCAGCGTCGGCTGGAGGAATTCAGCAAAACGTTGAAGGATCGCGACATTGACGCGCGGAGAGCAAAGAAGAGCATCCAGTACGAAAACTACAAGCAGCAGAAGAACAATAACTAAAGAAACCGAAGTGCCCTTGCCCCGGCAGCAGGATGGCCGGGGCTTTTTTTGCCTAGACCGGTACCGGCAATACCACTTTGGCCATCATACCTGCCGCACCGCCGCTTGCCAGGACAAGCGAGCCGTGGTGCAGTTCGACGAGCGGTTTCACAACAATCAGCCCCCATCCGAAATACCGGTCTTCGTTGAGGCGTGAAGAGAGGTTTGAGTAGTTCTGCACATCGCCGATCTGTTGCGGGGTCATTCCACGTCCAAAATCAGTTACAATAAAAGAGAACAAGCCTTCCGATGAAAGAGCCGAGACCTGGACTTTCTGGCCTTTCGGTGAATGCCGCATCGCATTGTCGATGAGTTCCTTTGCTATTTTTCCAAGGTACTCTGAAGAACAAGCGACCGGCGTATCACTCATCATCACGACAAGGTCATCTTCGCGATCGTACTGATGCGCAAGATCGATGGCCACCGGTTCAACCACGTTTTTCGCCAAAGGGGTTGTAAATCCTCGAAGCCCTTTGAGCTTCTCCTCATCTCTCGCAACGATCTCAATTTGGGCAAGCACAGAAAAATTCTCCGCCACCCGCATCACGTTTCTTGCCGCTTTCTGAATTGCCCGGCCCAGTTCAATGATTTCACTTTGTTTGAGGTCAACGTACTCTCTGCTGATCGCCTTGGAAAAACCGAGGATTCCTGCAACGGGCGTCCTGAGGTCTGTCGGGATCCCCAGGGTGAGAAACGATCTCGGGTCGGAAATTTTTTCCTGCATCAGCGTCCGAACCTCCTCTTGTTTCTTGAAGCGAATACTGATGGCCTCCAGGAGTTCCGACATCGTGAACGGTTTGGAGAGGTAGTCGTCAGCGCCGAGTTCTATCGCGCGCACGAGACCCGTGTTATCGACCTTACCGGTCATAAGAATGATCGGAATACCGGACGTTTTCGGGTTTTGCCGCAGGCTCACCACTGCCTCATACCCATCTACGCTATCCATCATGACGTCCGAAAGGATCAAGTCGGGGATCTGCGTACGCGCAAGTTCTATGCCTTCCGCTCCATTCTCAGCCTGAAGAACTTTGTAGCCTTCGCCTTCAAGGGCAAACGCCACGGCTTCCCGAAAGGGCGCTTCATCTTCTATGATGAGGATTTTCTTCATGTCACCAGGAATCCTCAAATCTTAGCAATCCTTGCCCGAAAAGCAAGCGAGCAAAAACTAAGACCGATTCCTTTCTGGCATTCCATCGCGAGAGAGAATGCTTGCAATTCTGTCGAAATAAACGCTTTTTAGATGCACCGTTCTTCCGAGTCCTCGCGAAGTATGAGACCGCTATCCTTTTTCTTCCTCACTCTTTTCCTTCCGTTGTTGCTCCACGGCCAGACTGCGTACGATATCATCAAGCGGTCGGAGGATCTTATCCGCGGTGAGAGTTCCCGGGGAAGTTTCCGCTTGACCGTTCTTACGCCTGAGTACTCACGGACGATACGCAGAAATTCACTTTGCAAGAGCCTTCCCGGTGGCCGCAACGGCGAGCGCCCGGGGAAGAACACGAATCTCGCATGGCAGGAATCCCAGAAGCTCTCCATCGGCCTCCAGCTCCACCGATCCTGCGGCTTCGATGCGGATGTGTTGTGCCCTCTTGTAAAGAATCCAGGGGAGCTCAAGATGCGTTCCTGCATAGATCCTGGGGAAGCTCAGGAGTCTGACGGGAACCGTCTTGTCTCTGATAATGATCAGGTCAAGCAGACCGTCGTCAATGAGTGAGCGCGGGGCAAAGTCCATGCCTCCCCCTGCAAATCTGCCGTTGGCAACAACAACGCCGAGGAACTTTCCTTCGAATCGCTCACGGCCGTCAAGCTCCACACTCATGGAAGCGGACCTGAAGTTCACGGCGGACAGAATTCCGCCGACGCCGAATGCCAACGTGCCACCGAGCCGTTTTAGGACCGGTGTTACTCTCCTTACCACGTCTGCCGCGATCCCGGCTTGACAGTCATTCAGAAACAACCGCTCTGCATCAGCACCGCCAGCGTGACAAAAGGAAACATACCCCACATCAACAAACCGCAAGCCATCATTGATAGATTCAAGCTGAGATTCGATCGTGCCGGGAAGGTTAAGATTTCGGACAACATCCCGCGCTGTGCCGCTGCAAAGGATTCCAAGCCGCGACAGGGCGTTCACGAGCTTTCCCCGGTCAAAGAACCCGTTGAGTACCTCGTGAATTGTTCCGTCGCCGCCCACCGCAATAATAAGCTCACTCCCGTTTACGAGGGCGCCACGCGTTAATTCAGTCGCCTGTCCGCGGCCGGCTGTTACATCCAATGCAAACCCTGTGGGAAATCTTCGCTCAAGAAGTTTCCTCAGCTTCGGCAGAAATCGTCGGGTTGCACCTTTCCCCGCCTCGGGATTCACCACAACGTACGGAAACGGGTCGCCCATGCTCCTTCCGAGAATAGTGGAGCAAGATAAGGGTTTTCAGGAGGAGACTCAATGCGCCCATGTGTACCCGACAAAAGAGAACAGGCGACCCGGGGACAAGGCCGCCTGCCTGCCCGCCTCCACTAATCAAAAATGGCAGGCGGGTCCGATACCGCAAGCCCGGCTATCCGAGCGATGCGGTTGCTTCATCGATCGCCTTCCTGAGCTCGTGAACACTGTCTCCGAACACGCGAACGGTGGCGCGTTGTTTCTTGTTATCGGAATCCAGCCGGCTCTCGGAAATCGCCAGGAACTTGTTTCCGTTCTTGGCCTCCCTCACATCGACAAAATAGGTCGTCCTTCCCGACCGGACCATTGTCGAGAAGAGAGCATTGTTGTTATTTGTTGACGCCATGGCGTACCTCCATCGTGAGATTAGGTTTGATTGAGGGGGATGTCTCATAATCAGACGTGATTTCCGGAAACCGCTTAGCCAGCAGACGCTTGAATTTTAACTGCACGCGCGCATGGTACACTTTGAGCTGCTCGCATGTTTTTCCTGTATATCGTGCGATGTCGCCATAGGGAACATTGAGAGCACGGCACTGAAGAAGAACCCGCTCCCAGGGCTGGAGTTCATTCAGGAGGTCGACCACGATCGCGAGTAAACGGCGTTCGGGCGCAGACTCATCCTCTCCAAGCACCGCACACTCATAGATTCTGATCGCTGCCCGGACACTTGCCCTGTCCTCCATCAATGATCCGGATCTGACCGCAATAACCGGCCTGATGCTTCCCATCGTCTCCCGCCGTATGAAATCCCTCACTCGGTTCCGGAACACGGTCATGAGCCA
This sequence comes from Ignavibacteriales bacterium, assembly GCA_016207365.1. GTDB lineage: Bacteria > Bacteroidota > Ignavibacteria > UBA10030 > UBA10030 > JACQPU01. The sequence continues at coordinate 5,168 of JACQPU010000224.1, forward strand.
GAAATGAAAATCACTTTCTGATCTCTTGAACGTAAACTGATGGATTTTCTGGATTACCGAGACGAAGACATCGTCGACAATCTCTTCCGCATCCAGCGGATCAAGACGGAACGACCTGATGCATTCGGCAATCAGTTTGCGCTGGTATATCTGAACAAGATGGATGCCCCCCATTCGGTGTCCGGATTTGAGCTCCTCCACCAACTGGCGGTTGGATATTCTGGACATGTTCCCCCCTATGAATAGAAACGAAATGAGGTAACAATCGGCCGCGAACCGGCCACTTAGCACTGTGGAAAAAAGGAGAGCCCACCAGGAAAGAATGACGACCCCCATTCGGCAGGAATATCGGAAGTTTGGGATGCTTTGTCAAGATCCGCGTCCCAAGTTCCACACCCTGTGCAAACCTAAAAATAGTACAGATACTTCAACTTCAAGACGCCCGCGCGATCAGTTACGTGCAGGCGGTTCGGAAGTACAGTTCCAAGAGGCCCGTATTCCGGCCTGCGATTCTGAACCTCGTTGACGGCGAAATAAATCCAGCTTTTCGGAAGGAAATTATAAGAAAAGAGAAATCCGAAAATCGTTTGCTCGACATGATCGGTGGATTTGAAATACAGCATGTCGAGATAAAGCCGGATATTCAGATTGTTCACCGGAGTCACGGATACGTAGGGACGCCCGTTGAGCACAACATCTTCAATGGAACGGTCGGGTTTGAATTCGAAGTTGGCGCCAAGTGAACTGCCTGCCTGGAGCGTCTTCAGCACTTGAAATCCTGCTTCGGCACCAGACCAGGCATAGTAGGCCAGGTAGTTGCGACGGAAATTATACGTGCGCGAATATCCTCCCCACAGATTCCCGCTGAAATCCGGCGAGGGGTTGAACCAACTCGACAGTGTCAATTCGTATGACCGGAATGTCGTTCCAAGGTCCCTGGATCGTCCAGCACTTGAATTGATCTCAAATCCCCAATTGGTTCTGAACTGCATATTGTAACCGAGAATCACTGTCTGGTCGGTGTAACCGTCTACTTTTTCATTATATAACTGGCCTCCCCCGTAAATCAAAATCTGGCTCACATAGCCCTCATGATAGTACCACCGCGGTCCCGTCAGGGCAGTGAGCTCGGCTGTCCCCCTCCACGGAACAAATCCGACCTGATCAATATCAAATTTCTCGCCTATCACCCTCGTTCTGGCCAGCGTGATCCATTTTTCCTGAAACATGACAAACCCAGCGGACCCACCAAAATCTCCCTCATTGTCCTTAAACGAGCGCGCCAACTGATACGAAAGCTGCCAGTCGGACGTCCGGAACACGCCGTCGACATCAAGAACACCGTAGGTATTTCCTTCGGTGAATTTCCCGACAAAGAGAACTCCAATCGTGGAATTTTCAAGAATGTGCTTCTTCACGCGTCCCGATGCAAAGTACGCTCGAGGTTCTGTCATCATCGAACCGTTCAGGCCGAATTCTGTAGCCCCTGTCATGGCAAGGAACCCGCCGTACTCCCAGTCCCCCACTCTCCCAAACGCCTTCGTCCCGAGATACAGCGGCACTTCGGAGCCATCAGGAAGTTTCTTGCCGATTCGACGCGTATACATCAGCTCCAAAGGCCTGTAAAAACCGGTGTTACGTTCGCGCCCGGATGGCATGAAGATCTCATTCCCCTGCGTAAAGAAAGGCCGACGCTCGTTGTAGTACGTTTCGTATCGAGAAATATTGAATTCGAACGGGTCCGCTTCGATTTGTGCGAAGTCCGGATTTCCGGTCAACTGAAAAGTCAACTTGGGGGACGGATTGTAAAAGATATCAAGACCGACATCGCTCTGGATCCGGTACTTTTTGCTTTCGAGGTAGTTGGCCGATGTGAGCCCCACAGGGTAAATCTCGAGGTTCTCTCCCTTGACTTTGGGTTTGAAATCAACAAAAGCAAGCCGGCCGAACTTGGAAATCCGTTGTCCCTCATTCTGCTCGTAGCGACACCAATAGAGATCTTCGGTCAGGTGTGGTATCCAGCGATCAAAATCAAGCCCCCACGCGTTCAATGTTTCGTCGTATTGAATTGAGCGGTACGGAATCTCCATTTCAACGACGAATCCCCACTCATGAATTCTGCTCTCAGCAAACCAAACTCCGTCCCACCCGTAATCCCGATTGCGGGCATCGTCCAGCATTCTGGAATCCGCCTTCACCCCCGAGGCCGTCACCGCAAACTTGTACGCAGTTTTTCTGTCACCAAACGTATCAAGCATGATGGAAACGATGTCGCCCGCAAAATCGTCAAGCTTACCGGTGGTTTTCTGTATATTGCCCTGATCGTCATAACAGACGATGAGACAATATAACGCTTCATCAGTCGTCAGCACTTTTGCTACAGTCGCGCGGCTTGGAGGTTGACCATAGTACGGCTGGGTTTGGAAAAAACCGATCGCAGAATCCGCCTGGGACCACATGGGATCGATGACTCCATCAATGTCCGGCGGCAGCGGTACTTTTCTCAGGACAAGGGTTTTGTCCTGGGCGAAAAGGAAGGTGACAGAGAAAAGAAGGAGAAGAGAAAACCGTACCAAACCGCTCATGGAACTCCTTCAAGGAATTGACCGTATGATGCCATAGAAATTGGACGCAGGGAATCTGGAAATGTTGCACGTCTTCCAGCCTGAATTGTTCTTGCCCGCACTGAGATTTTGTTCTATTTTAGCTGACACACTCTACCCATCTTTTCCGGAGGAATTATAATGAGATCTCTACGAGTTGGACTCCTGTTCTTGCTCCCTCTTGCCTTGTTTGCACAGCGCTATCAGGCACCGCTCGAGCCAGGAGTGGCAACCTTTCCGACAAACGATCCGGTTATCAAAAACGTCTGGGCCGAGGCCATGGATTCATCCCAGCTTGAACTCCTCGCCCACGAACTTCTGGACGTCATCGGTCCGCGGCTTGTCGGCACCCCTCAAATGAAATGGGCGCACGATTGGGCGGTGAAGAAATATCAGGGATGGAACATCGATGCTCAGAACGAACAGTGGGGGGTGTGGAAAGGGTGGGAACGGGGCGTGACCCATATCGACCTTCTGGAGCCCAGAGTGAGAACGATTGAGGGAACAATGCTCGCGTGGAGCCCGCCGTCAAAAAAAGGCGGCACGACGGCCGGTGTGATGCTCCTTCCAGAAGCGCCCGATTCGGCAAGTTTCCTGAAACTCCTGCCATCGGTGAAGGGAAAATTTGTGATGATCTCGACTGCGGAGCCGACAGGACGTCCGGACAGGGAATGGGGAGAGTATTCGCTCAAGTGGTCATTTGACAGTCTGAAAGTCCGACGGGACCAAATGCGGGACGCGTGGGAACGGCGGATCAGAGCCACAGGCTACAAGGCAGACACTCTTGCCAACATTCTTGAACGGGCCGGCGCTGTCGGCATCATCACATCGCGCTGGTCTCGCGGGTGGGGCGTTAATAAGATCTTCGGGACAAAGGCGGAGAGAGTCCCTGTCGTGGACCTGAGCGTTGAAGATTACGGACTCCTCTACCGGCTTATTGAACATGGCCGTACGCCAGTTCTGCGGGTGGTTGCCGAATCAAAATTCCTCGGAGAGACGCCTGCGTTCAACACGATCGGGATGATTAGAGGGACCGAGAAGCCCGAAGAATACGTGATCCTGTCGGCTCATTTTGACTCCTGGGATGCCGGTTCCGGCGCCACAGACAACGGTACAGGATCCATTCTGATGATGGAAGCCATGAGAATCCTGCAAAAATACTACCCGAGTCCGAAGCGTACGATCATCGTGGGCCATTGGGGAAGCGAAGAACAGGGATTGAACGGCTCGCGGGCTTTCGTCATCGATCATGCGGATATCGTTAATGGCGTGCAGGCCGTTTTCAATCAGGACAACGGGACTGGACGTGTAACAAGCATCTCTGCATCGGGTTTTCTCCGCGCCGGAGAGTTTCTTGCGCGGTGGCTCTCCTCCATTCCACACGAGATCACGAACCATATTCAGCTTTCAGTACCCGGCATGCCGTCGGCCGGAGGGACGGATCACGCGCCGTTTGTCGCAGCGGGCGTGCCCGGCTTTGGACTTGGCTCGGCCCCCTACGACTACTTTCTCTACACGTGGCACACCAATAGAGATACGTATGACAAGATTAATTTTGATGACGTGAGGAACAATGTTGTCCTGGTTGCCGCCCTTGCCTATCTGGCCTCTGAGGACGCTGAGAGCATTCCGCGCGTAAGACGCGAAATGCCGACTGACAGGCGAACCGGCCAGCCACAGCCATGGCCTCAACTGCGGGATGCTGAGCGGAGGGGCGGCCTGAATCGCTGACGTCGCATGTCTGGCCACAGGACCAGTCTCTTAGGGTTGCTTTGTTTCCTGGCACTGAGCTCATGTTCCATTCCGGGCGGGGTCACTGAGGGAATGAAGCCCGCTGTCAAAGTAGCGGGCTTTTTGTTGGGATATATCTCAGCGGCGGCAACTCCCCGTGCATTGGGGGGGACACACGGAGAGCTGCGTACCGACGGGGGGATCGGCTGCCGCTGAGAATGAAAAAGGGGGATTCCTTCTTAAGAACACAGGAGGGTTGCCGGGCGTTCCAAACCTGCTACCGCGCGGCAGGCAGCCTCACTTCCACCACTGTTCCTTTTCCTTCGTCGCTTGAAATACTCAATTCGCCCCCATAGAGGCGTGTGATTTCCTGCACTATCGAGAGCCCGAGTCCCAATCCCTGCTGTTCGTAGCGCTTCCTCTCGAATTGCATGAAGCCACCAACATCCTCAATCTTCGATTTGCTCATGCCCCGTCCGGCATCGCGGACAAGAAGACTTCCCGTTTCTCCGCCGGGATTGATCTTGTACTCGACACTCACTCTCTCCCCTTGATGTGAGAACTTGAACGCATTGTCAAGAAGCTCTTCCAATAGTGTGCTGAAATGCTTTTCATCCACCGCCAGCACAGCCCCCTCGTCTAGATTCAAATCGAGGTCCGCTCCACGGTTTTCCGATTGTGCCTTTTGCTTTGCCGTGGATCGTATGAGAAGATGAGCGTCAGCAAGACGTACAGACGGCGGTCCTCCGGAGCCGAGGCTTTCCCGTGTTTGAAAGACAAGATCTGTGTACCGCCAGAATTTCTCAAGCGTTTTTTGGAGACGTTGAGCCGATCCAAGGATATGTTCCGCGATATCCGTGAGCTCAGGAG
>JACQPU010000229.1 GCA_016207365.1 Ignavibacteriales bacterium
AGATATCTCCGCTCTCCCACTTCTTTCCGCCAGGGAGCAGGACATATATTCTCGATTTGTCCGCCTCGTCCGTTAAACCACCGGCCTGATCAATGTAATAATCGTCGTCCTCACCTTTCTTGTAGAGAATTGCAGACGGCACAAATACCTCGCCAAAAACCCTCACGACGTCCTCAAAGAACGAAATATGGATCGAGTCACCTTCATTCAATACAATATTGTCCCGTGAATTGATGTCGCCAATGGCTTTCCGAAAATCAATCGGAATCTGACCGGTCTGAACTGAATCCGCATAGCCTCCCCTTCTGTAGAAACGCGAACCCTCGAGATAGGCTCCAGGACGTAAACCACCGGCTCTCTGGATGATATCCGCGAGCTTTTCACCCTCGTAACGAATCGGATAAGGACCGGCAAACATGACGTAGCCGCGAACATCGACAAATTTCTGAACCGTAAACTTGGGATTGGCTGGAACGAAAACATAATCGAAATCGTGCAACTCGATCGCCCCGGCTCCTAAATCGGACGTATACTGAAACGGCTCCGTAATCTTGATGATCTGCGTGTACACACCCAGCTCACTCGTATCCACGCGCGAAATCTCCCATCCCGTCGACGCGGCTTCATCCATGAGACCACCGGCAACAAGCACAAGATCATGCACCGTCATCCCCTCGTGCCGCGTATAGTAATTCGGTATCCCGATCGCCCCGCTGATCGCCACACTCCGAACCGGACGGAACTTGCTTTCTTTGAAAATCACCACGCTGTCTTCATTCGCCAACTCGAAGTTGTCCTCGGGATGATTCGCGAATACCCCCGTAACACTGAACGAACGCGTTTGTCTCCGCAAATTGGGAAGCATCCGGAACAATAATCCGCGATCCATGAATGTACCGCGGGCCAGACTGTCGGCATCAGCGATCAAGTTGCTGATCTTCATCCCGGGCCGAAACGCAAACGGGCCGGGGTTATTGACGTTTCCGGTGATGTATACCCTGTTCTCTGGAAGCGTCGTCATCCGGTACACGGACACAATATCGCCATCCTCGAGGGCCTTGGTTGAATTCCTAAAATCGGCCAGATTTGTGAAATTCACGTCGAGATCAAGGATCCCCTGCGGATACTTCGCCCGCATCTCAAACGGAACTACGCGCTCGATGTGTACACGCCGAAAATCCGTATTAAACCTTACCCCTCCGCCCATCTCCAAAAGATCCTTCAACGTCTCCTTCTCCCCAAGCTCGTAAATGGCGGGACGGACAACATTGCCGACGATCGCCGCACGCTTCTGGGCAGGATAAACATATACGACGTCGCCGTCCTGCAGACGAATATCGCCGGTACGACTTCCGGTGATCAGATACTCGTACAAATCAACGCTCAGATTCTTCCTGCCGGCCCGAACGATTCCAACATTGCGCAATCCGCCCTCAATCAACGGTCCGCCCGACAAATACAGTGCGTGGAGCACCGTAGACATCGAGGAAAGCGAATATCCGCCCGGCTGCTTGACCAAACCGAGCACGAAAACCTGAATGGTGCGCAGTTTTCCTAACGAAACATCAAGAAACGTATTAGCACCAGGACGGCCATTATTGAGACCCGAATAGACCTCGCTCATACGCCTGAGCAATTTTTCTCTGAATTGCTCGATGGTCTGACCGTTAGCGTTGACGGGACCGACATCCGGAATGATCACATTGCCCTCGCGGTTCACCTGAAGCTGATGATACAGCTTCGTCTCGCCCCAGACGGTGACCACGATCTCGTCACCGGGCCCGAGCGCATACAAGGGCGGGGTGGCGATGTTAAGGACAGGCTCGAAAGTCGAAGAAGGATAGGTGAAAATATCGAAGCCAAACGGAGCAAGAGAGCTGTCCACGCCAAAGCGGCCCGTGAATCCGGGCACGTAGATTTTCTTCGGTTTTTTCTCGACTTCCTCCCTGGGCTTCATCAGATCCCGGAGCTGAACGGCCTGTACGGTGTCGACCCGGCGGATTTCGTCGGGACGAAGCGGGCGCTCTGCGGTTTTTTGGAGGAACTGCTCAAGCGTAATCCCCTGATCCTGCGCACGCCTGATGGCCTCCCAGCGCGTCATTCCGAGCTCCCCGAGCTTGGCGTCGATTTCTTCTGCAGACATGCGCTTCAGGGCTTCTTCGGCTCTGGAGCGCAATTGGTCCTGTGCGGGCGCGGAGAATGCCGGGAGCAGGAGGAAAACAAATATGAGCCTGCGAAACACGATTTGGTTAATTGGTGAGTGGTTATTGGTTAATTCAATTGATCTTGAATCTTCCTTTTCCGCAGATACGAGACGTATCCATTAATACTTTTCAAGAGATCAAACCCCTCTGCTTTCAAGGCTTCAAGCTCATCTCTTTTCGCATATCTCTCATCAAGACACACATTGATATCATCGAGGAGTTCTTCCAATGAGCCCCTGGATTGACGAAGGAATTGAATGTTCTCCTGATAGTGGAAACGCCCATGGCCCTCGGCTATGTTGTTTGTCAGTGATACCGCTGCTCTTCGAATCTGCGCAACCAGATTGAACTTCTCTTCAGAGGGTAGCAGCCTTGATAAGGCATACATCTTTTTTCTAAATTCCCGAGCCTTTTTGTAAACTTCGAGATCCTCAAAGCTATAACTCGTCATATTCCCCCAATTAACCAATTAACCAATTAACTTCTTCCTAAGCCCCTCCCGTGTCTTCCTCATCTCTTCCGAGATCAACTTCGTATCCGCCAAGACCGGCATAAAGTTCGTGTCTCCACTCCATCTCGGTACCAGATGAAAATGAATATGCTCGTCGATGCCCGCGCCGGCGATGCGGCCAAAGTTGGCTCCGAAATTGAACCCCTGGGGTTTGCTGAGCGTGCGGAGGGCCTTTTGGGCTTTGGCGGTGAGCGTCAGGATCTCGGCCTGTTCCCTGTCCCCCAGCTTCTCAAGCGAGTCCACATGCCTGTACGGGACGATCATGACGTGACCGCTGTTGTACGGGTAGAGATTCATCACGATAAATGCGTGTTTTCCCCTGTAAACGATAAAGTTTTTTGCGTCCTTCTTTTCCCTGGCCATCCGGCAAAAGAGACATTTCCCGTTTTTTTTCGGCTTTTTGAAAGTCTGAATATAAATGGATCTCCAAGGGGAGAAGAGGCGCTTCATAAGCGCAGAAGTATACTGAGATTTGGGGTGTTTATCAAGTAAATCTTTGTATTAGGCGGGGTTACGGCTGGATCAGAGATCAGAGGTCAGAGATCAGAGATCAGAGGTCAGAGGTCAGAGGTCAGAG
>JACQPU010000248.1 GCA_016207365.1 Ignavibacteriales bacterium
ATCCGATCCCCCGCGGCCGAGAGTTGTCGTGACTCCCTTGCGCGTGGAGCCGATAAAGCCTTGGGTGACCACAATTTTTCGCTCTGCGATCAGGGGGCTCACCGTCGTCTTGAGCCGGGCGTGAATCTCCTCTAAAAGCGGGCGGGCGGCTGTAAACCTCTCATCCGTGATCATGAAAAGGCGCGCATCGACCAGGACTGTCCGCAAGCCGCGTTCGTCCATCGTTTCCACCAGAATGCCGCTTGAGAGGCGCTCACCGTAGGAGGCCACGGTATCAAGCGAGCGGTCAGTCAGTTCGCCCAGCAGGGCAATGCCCTGGCAAAGATGCTTGAGTTCTTCAAAACGGCGCCGGACGTCCATGAGCAGACGCTGAATCCGTGATCGCGCTTCGAGGAGGTTTTCGAGGATCAGGACATGTCGTTCCAGAAGATCGTTCAGGAGCCGCGTGGACTGGTCGAAATCCCCTTCCTGGGCAAGCCGGGCGCAGCGCAAGAGCGTGTTGGTGGCTCCACCGATCGCGGACAGGACCACAAGCGGCGTTCGGGAACGCTCACGTTCGATGATCCCGAGGACGGTGTTCATGGCCGCTGCGTCTTCAACGGAAGTACCGCCGAATTTCTGAACGATCATAGAGTCTTATACCGGAAACAGGTTTTGAACGGATTCCCGTGCATGGAGAAGATTCTCCGTTCCGGAATACGTCGTGTGATAGGCTGCGACTTTGTTTGCCAGGTCGGCAGCCTTCAGTGCCGATCCGGATGCGAGGTACTCGACAAGAAATGCCGCTCCGAACACGTCGCCACATCCCGTCGGATCAGGTGAATCTGTCAGCTTGTGTCCCGGAATCTCGTGCCGTGTGATTTTCTTATTGTGTTGCTCGAGCAGCGTTGCTCCGCGGACGCCCCTGGTAATAATAAGATTCCGCACCATCAGGGAAAGAGCCTGGTGAATGAAGTCCTGCTCGGAATATTTTTCCGGTGCGAGGCCTGCGGCTTCATCTTCGCTTAATTGCACGGTATCGATCATGAAGCACCAGCGACGCCAGTCGACGACCGGTCTCCGGAACCTGCGAAACTCATGATCGATTCCAAGGGTCAGTGAGTGCGCATCGAGATAAACCGGGGTTCCCTTTTCGCGGGTTTCCATCCGAATTGCATCCAGCGTTTCAAGCGTTATGTCGAACCCGGAGATCATGTTTACCAAAATCCCGTCCGCGTTCAGAAACGGCATGATCTTGTCCAGGGGAATCGGTTTTGCAATGTGTTTTGAGCATTCGATACGCGCGCCGGCATCGCCGTAAAACAAATGCACGTCGTTTGTCGGTCCCTTGAAAGAATAGACGCCGTCGGTTTTCACCTGGGGAAACCGGTCCAGCCAGGCAGTGAATTGCTCCTGGTCGGCTTCACCGACGCCGACGACCGGAACGATCATATCAGATTCTTCCGTCAACGCTGCGAGAGCGGCGATGGAGTAAACGATCCCGCCGAACTGACGGGCCGAAGAGCCTTCTTCGTGCGGAAGGTGGAGTGTGTCAAAACAAAGGTGGCCTGTGAGGGTAATGGTCACGACTACATGCGACGAGTAGGTCCGAGATCCTTCAGTTCTTTTTCGTTCAAACGCCAGAGACGCTGGCAGGGAAAGATATTCTCGTAAAGTGCTCTGCCGATCACCGCAGAATCTACGCCGAATCGCTCCAACTCCTGAAGACGAATCAGATCCCGGTAGTTTCGCACGCCTCCCTGAGCCGTAACCCGGAGACCGGTGGAGGTCGCCATCACCCGGAGAGCGTCAAGGTCCAGCCTCTTGCTCTTTCCATCGTCGTCGATAGTCGAGAAGAGTGCACGGGACACTCCGAGATTTCGCATTTGCCCGCCAAATTCAACGGGTGTAATCGGCAGCAGCTTTTTTCCGCCGCTCACTCGCACCTTGCCCTGAAAGGACTCGATACTGATGGCCATTTTCCTCGATCCGTGCTCCTTGATAACCTGTTCAATCAGGGCAGGGGTCTCTGCTGCTGCCGTTCCAACGATCACCCGATACACGCCCATATTCAGCAAAGAGCGGATTTCCTCAAGGTTTCTGATTCCTCCCCCCACCTGCACAGGAACATCGACGGCTTCCACAATTTTCCTGATGATATCACGGTTCCTGATGGTTCCCTCCTCAACACCGTCGCGGTCGATGATGTGAAGAGTCTTGGCATTTTCCCCCCGCCAGAGGATCGCCATCTTTACCGGATCTACCGAATATACATGCTCCGAACCGGGTTCTCCATGGACAACGTGAACGCATTTCCCGTGTGATATCTCGATAGAGGGGAAAATGAGAAGCATGATAAACTCGTGAAGTAAGATTTGGCCCGGTGAAGAACCAAAATCGGTAAAAAATGAGTGAAACTCAAGGAAACTGATGAGGGCTTGGAAGGAGGGGAGGATCACAGAGATCCACGAGAGATTGCCGTTCTCATTGGATCTCCCTTTCTCCCTCAGTGTCTCTCTGTGAAATGACTCAATGAGCGGGAGGCTTGTTGAGAAGTACCCAGGAGAAACCGATTTGCGAGACGGCTTCCGCGAATTTCTCGAAGTCGACGGGCTTGATAATATAGCTGTTTACGCCAAGCCTGTAACTTTCGACGATATCCTGCTCCTGGCGTGATGATGCAAGTACGACGACGGGAACTGTGCGTGTTGCGGGATCTCCCCGGATTGTTCTGAGCACCTCAAGACCGCTGACAGTCGGTAAGTCAAGATCAAGAAGGACAACCTTGGGAGGCGGGAAACCCTTGCGTCCTGTGTAGTTTCCGCGTGCGAAGAGGAATTCGAGCGCTTCGGCTCCATCACGAAGAACGACCAGGCTATTTGCGAGGTTCTTTTGCTTGAGCGCTTTCCTGATGAGCCCGATGTCGAGAGGATTATCTTCGACAAGAAGAATATCGACCGGCCGCACAGAGCCCATAACCGAAGGTATCGTTACGCAGAGTATAACGTACGATGGACGGGACAGGAGTGCAACACGTGCGTGTGAGCCTCATCAAGGCAAGATGTCGAAATCCGCCCGATTCCGCGGCGGTTTCGTTTTTTTGGTCAGCGCCGGCGTGCGTCGAGTACGGCGCGAATGCGTTGGAGAACGTCCTCGGGAAGATACGGCTTATGGATGAAATCCTTTGCCCCCGAATCCTTGAGGTCGGATTTCTGATTCGGATCGATGTATCCACTGGCGACGATCACGCTCGCGTGTGGATTGGCCGTCAGTATATTTCTGCAGACATCCCAGCCGCTGAGTTTTGGAAGCCCAATGTCTGTGAGGACCAGATCGATTTCGTCCTTGAGCCGACGATACGTATCGATTGCCTCCGCTCCGTCGGATGCCGTAAGGACCCTGTAGCCGTGGCC
>JACQPU010000241.1 GCA_016207365.1 Ignavibacteriales bacterium
GCCGTTCTTTCTGTCCTGCGGACGCGTACAGGAACGACGTGATTTTTTCGGGGGGAAGCACCCGAAGCTGGCGCGCAATTTCAGCAAAATAGAATTCGTGGTCGCGCGCGAGCGCGGAAACAGCTTCAGCTTCAAGGCTCAACGGATACACGAGCACAAAATGTTCGGTGATGAGCTCGCCGCCGAGTTCCTTGCGGATGGAAGTCTCGGACGATGAATGGGAAAGACTGTCACTGAACAACCATGCTGCTAAGAGAATAACGGCACCGGCGCCGAAAACAACCGACTCCGTTCGTGTCATGGTGTTCCAGATTGCCACCCGCCCCGCCCGTGCTCTTCTCACGACTTCCGCAAACACGACAAGAACGGTGATCGCCACGAACGTTGTTACGCGATAAAGGACGAGCCTTCCGCCTACAGACATGGACTCATCATAGGTTATTCCCGGAAAGAAGCCGATAACGGGATTGAAGGCGAAAACCTGCGGTGAGAGGATCGTAACGATGAGGATATGGGCGAGAACGAGGGCATAAATGAACGTAAACATGGTCTTTCGCCACCGCTGCACGAGGGCAAGCACGACCAGGGCGACAGCAGAAGCAAAGAGAAAAGCGGGAATGGGACTCAGTGCGAAGAACATGATGCCGTCCGCAAACGAACAATTGCGAACCAGGAATGCATTAAGACTGATAAGGACAAACGGAGCGGCAAGCAGCAAGAGAACGGTTCCAGCAAGCGGTCCGTACAGTTTTGTCAATGGAGTGCCGGTGGCATCACGTTGGGCAAGCGAGATCGTCAGCAAACCCGCTGAGTATCCGCCGACAATGGCCACCAGAGCGGAGAATTCAAATCCAAGATAATTAAAGAGGGGAATTTGTGTGCAGGCAAGAGCAATAACGGTGAGGAGGGCGGCGTGGATCCGGAACTGCGGCGTCAGGACAAAATGCGGAAAGGCCTTCACGCTGGTATCAGAATTCTTCCCCGCTCACGCGCTCGATATCCGCTCCCAGGCCCTGGAGCTTTGCTTCAATGCGTTCATAACCGCGGTCAATGTGATAGACGCGCAAGACCTCGGTCACTCCTGTCGCGGCGAGGCCTGCAAGAATCAGAGATGCACTTGCCCTAAGGTCGGTAGACATCACCTTTGCCCCAGTGAGCTCTTTCCGACCGACCACAGTGGCAACATTCTCTTTGATTGTAATGTTCGCACCAAGACGATTCAGTTCGGGTACGTGCGTGAATCGGTCAAAGTAGATCGTATCGGTGATAATGCTTGTACCTGAGGCAAGGCTCATGAGAGCCATCCACTGTGCCTGCATGTCAGTTGGAAATCCCGAATAAACAGCTGTGGTAACATTAACGGGTTTTATCGCTTCTGGGGGCTCGAGTTCAACAAAGTCTTTTCCCCGGGTCAATCGGGCTCCTGCGTCCTCGAGTTTGTTCATGACGGCGCCGAGGTGGCGCGGGTCGCATCGTTCGACGCGCACGGTTTTCCCGCGGGTTCCAGCGAGAGCTGCAGCGACGAGAAACGTGCCAGCCTCAATCCGGTCGGGAATTGTGGTCACATCCGCAGGGTGAAGCTGATCAACTCCCTCGATCTCAATCGTGCTTGACCCGATTCCATGAATTTTAGCCCCCATGGCAATGAGAAACTCAGCCAGCGTAGTAATTTCGGGCTCCATGGCGGCATTTTCTATGACCGTTGTCCCCTTTGCGAGCACGGCAGCCATAAGAACGGTCCCCGTTGCGCCGACACTGGAAACATCGAACAGGATCCTGGCGCCCTTCAGCCTTTTTGCCTTTGCGACGATATAGCCGGCTTCCAACTCGACATCCGCTCCGAGTCTTCGCAGTCCCTCGATGTGAAGATTAACCGGTCGCGGTCCCCAGGCGCATCCTCCGGGGAGAGAGACTCGTGCCTGGCCGTAGCGTCCCAGGAGCGGACCCAGGACATAGACCGATGCCCGCATTTTTTTCACGTGTTCGTATGGAGCTTCAAAGGTTGTCACCTTCGAGGAATCGATCATAAGCGTATGATCTGCATGTTTCGTTACGCATCCGATGGATTCGAGCAAGTGGCTCATGGTGGCAACATCGCGAAGGACGGGGGTATTGGAGAGTGCGTACCGGCCGGGGGCCAGGATGGTCGCTGGCATCAACGCCAGCGAAGCGTTCTTGGCTCCGCTTACCTGAACCGATCCGGAGAGCCGTTTCCCTCCGCGAATAACGAATTTATCCAAAGAGAATCTCCGTTGGTTCGTGCGCGTCAATATAGTCGAATAAGTGAGGAAAGGCAAAGAACCGCTCTCCTTGTATCTCGCGCATTTTTTGCCTACAATTTTTGGAATCTTATGCCAGTTCAAGTCATTGTGGGCGCCCAGTGGGGCGATGAAGGCAAAGGCAAAATTGTCGATCACTTAAGCGAAAACGTCGACATCGTTGCCCGGTACCAGGGCGGCGCCAACGCCGGTCATACGGTTGTCCTTCCCGGCCGCGGAAAATCAAAAGAGCGCGAGTTTGTGCTTCATCTGATCCCGTCGGGCATCTTTCACAAACACGTGACCTGCGTGATCGGCAATGGCGTGGTGATCGACCCCAAAGCGCTGATGGCCGAGATCGCCCAGCTTCGTTCCGCCGGCATCAACACCCGCGGCCGGCTTCTCATCAGCCACAACGCCCACCTGATCATGCCGTATCACAAGGCGCTGGACACGATCCGGGAACAAGGGGACCGGAAAATCGGCACGACCGGCCGTGGAATTGGCCCGGCCTATATCGACAAGTACATGCGAACGGGAATCCGTGTCGTCGACCTGCTTGATCGCGACATCCTTTGCAAAAAGCTCAAGAGAAACATTGAGGAAAAAAACGAGTTGCTGAGAAAAGTCTACGGAGCCCAGGAACTCGATCTTGACGCCATGATTCAGGAGTATCAGCAATTCGATAAGGAGATCGACGAGTATGTCACGGACACGTCGGAATACCTGAACGAGGCCTTGCGGAAAAAACGGTCGATTCTGGCCGAAGGCGCCCAGGGGGCGCTTCTGGATGTCGACCATGGCACCTATCCGTATGTCACCTCCTCGAATCCCACAAGCGGCGGAGCCTGTACGGGTCTGGGGATTCCTCCAACCGCCGTACGCTCGATCATCGGCGTGGTGAAGGCTTATTCCACGCGTGTCGGCAACGGTCCGTTTCCCACGGAATTGCTGGACGAAACCGGGGACCGGCTCCGTTCAACGGGTGGCGAATTCGGCGCCACCACAGGCCGACCACGCCGTTGCGGCTGGCTCGACCTTGTAAGCCTCGCATACTCAGTCCGGGTCAACGGCATTACAGAGATCGCCATCACGAAACTCGACGTTCTCGATGAATTCGACGAAATTCGGGTCTGTACGGCGTATCACCTGGGCTCCAAGGACCTCTCTGCGTTTCCGACCGATGTACAGACCCTTGAGAAAGTGACACCCGTCTATCGTGCATTCAAGGGCTGGAAAACACGAACATCCGGAGCCCGGAGATATAAGGATCTTCCGCCCAACGCCCGATCGTACATTGCATTCATGCAAAAATATCTCGGCGTAAAAGTCTGGATGGTCTCGGTGGGTGCCCGCAGGGACCAGACATTGTACGTCCGCTAAATCCATGCGCCCTTTCCTTAAGAGCGGAAGTCCGCAATCGGGCACATTCAAAGTCGGACTCCTGCTTTTCGCCTTTCTTATCGTTGCCGGCACCTTGTTCTATACACACGGCATCGTTCAACGGCTTGAAGATCGCCAGAAGCAGGTGGCCGATCTGTACGCCAAATCGCTGGAGTACTTGGCCAACGCCCCGGGCTCCATGAGCGGCGATTACAGCTTTGTCTTCGACGAGATTCTCCGCTCGATCGACTTCCCCATCATCCTCACCGACTCTCACCACGAGCCCATTCCGCCCCTCACGGGTTCATACGCCAATGCCGTGAGGAATATCGACCTCGACACAACCCTGGATCTTGACAGCCAACGCGACGTTCTGCTGGAGTTGATCAGCGAGATGGACCAACGGAACACTCCGATCAAAGTTGCCTATCAGGATACCCTCATTCTGAACTACGTGCACTATGGCGAGTCGGACCTCGTCACGCAGCTTCGCTGGTTCCCGTATGTCGAAATCGCGCTCGCCGGATTGTTCGTCCTCATCGCCTACATGACATTCAGCTACATCAAACGCAGCGAGCAGAGTAATATTTGGGTGGGAATGGCGCGCGAAACTGCGCATCAACTCGGCACGCCGATTTCCAGCATGCTGGGGTGGGTCGAGCTTCTGAAAACCAGCATCCGGGAGGATGCGCGGCTGAAGACAATTATCTCGGACATGGAAGGAGATACCCGGAGACTGCAGAAGATCACAGACCGGTTTTCCAAAATTGGTTCAAAGCCCGATCTTTCCGAAGAACGCCTCACCGAAGTCATCGATCGAGTGATTGCGTACTTTGAGCGGAGGATCCCTCAAACCGGAAAGCGCGTCACGTTGACATTTACACCGCAGACCGATCTTACCGTTCGTATCAACCGCGAACTTTTTGAATGGGTGCTGGAAAATCTGATCAAGAACGCCCTGGATGCCATCGAGAACGGGGGGGCTATTCGGATCACCGCAGGGAAAACCGGCTCATCCGTTTTCATCGATGTGTCGGACACGGGCAAGGGAGTGGAAGGAATGTACCGAAAAGACATTTTCCGTCCGGGATTTTCAACCAAGGCGCGAGGGTGGGGACTAGGACTCAGTTTGTCAAGACGCATTGTAGAGACGTATCATAAGGGAAAGTTGATGTTGAAGGAA
>JACQPU010000226.1 GCA_016207365.1 Ignavibacteriales bacterium
GTATAGGTATCGACAGACGACATCGCGTCGTCGAGAATCAGAATCGATGGGCGGCGGATAACGGCGCGGGCAATGCTCGTGCGCTGCTTTTGTCCGCCTGAAAGTGTAATTCCCCGTTCGCCGATAAGCGTTTCGAATTGCCGCGGAAATTCACTCACGTCGCCGGCAATCCGCGATATCTGGGCCGCTTCAAAGACTCGGTCGTGTCCCCCATCTTCAATTCCGTAGCGGATGTTTTCCGAGATTGTATCAGAGAAAAGAAAGGTTTCCTGCGGAACATATCCGATGTGCGAACGCAGGACTTGAAGCGGAATGGTTCTGATATCTCTGCCGTCGATCAGTACGCGTCCCTCAGTCACATCGTACAATCTGGGAATAAGATTCACGAACGTCGATTTACCGGATCCTGTATATCCGACAACTGCCACCGTCATGCCTTTGGGAATTCGGAGGTTGATGGACCGGAGGGTCAGTTTCGACGAGCCGGCGTGCGCAAATCCAACGTCCTCGAATTCGATTTCTCCCTCGATACGTTTGATCGAAAGGTCTGTCTGCTCCGCGTCGCGGATCTCCGGCTCTGTGTCAAAAATTGCCGCTAGCCGGCCCATGGATGCCGCGCCCTGCTGCATGAGGTTGATGACCCATCCAAATGCAATCATCGGCCAGATCAGCATCACAAGGTATGCGATGAAGGCCGTGAGGGTGCCGATGGTCATTCCGCCGTCGATGACCCTTACGCCGCCTCCATACATGGTGATCAACATCGAACAGCCGACGAGGAGGAACATCAGCGGCCACAGAATCGACTGCACGCGCGCCAGGACGAGATTCTTTTTGAGATATTCCCAACTCAGGTCGCGGAAACGATTTGTTTCATATTCTTCACGAACATAAGACTTGATGACCCTGATGCCTGAGAGATTTTCCTGTGCACGCGTAGTGAGAAAAGAAAACTGCTCCTGGCGTTCCGTAAACCGGTGGTGGATCACTTTGCCGAGCCAGTACACGGCGATGGAAACGAAGGGCAACGGCACAAGTGCAAGGAGTGTGAGCTGCCAGTCCTGGAGGAGCATAAGCGTAAGGACCATGGTGAAGGTCATCAGTGTATCCGATGGATACATGATTCCTGGTCCGAGCACGTTGCGCACGGCGCTGATGTCGTTTGTTGCATGCGCCATCAGGTCGCCTGTGGGTTTGTTCTGAAAATAGGAGAATGACAATTTCTGAAGGTGTGCCAGCAAATCGTTTCGCAAATCAAACTCAATGTGCCGCGAAACGACAATAATGGTCTGGCGTGTCAAAAAGGTGAAAAAGCCGGCGATGAGCGAGAATCCCACGATCAGAAGCGCCCATTGGACCAAGTCTGAACTGATGTACGCTTTCGTCTCGATGCCGCGTTTCAGTTCGTCGACGGCATAGCCCATAAACAGCGGCTGAAACACCGTGAAGAGGTTGCTCCCAATGACCGTTCCAACCCCAAGAAGAAGGGTCTTTTGGTAGCGACGTAAATAAGGAAGGAGGCGTAGTAGGGGCTTCAAGAAAATAAAAAATTCAAAAGTAAAAATTCAAAACCTTAACCTTGAACCTTAAGCTTCGAACTTCAAATTAGCCAATGACTTCGAACCGCGTATAGGGGTGCAACACCTTGGGAACGATCACCTTCCCCTCGGGCGTCTGATAATGTTCCAACAAGGCTGCGTAGACTCTGGCAAGCGCGAGTCCCGACCCGTTGAGCGTATGAACAAATTCCGGCTTCGATCCGTTCGCCGGACGGTACCGGATGTTCATCCGTCGTGCCTGAAAGGCCTCAAAATTGCTGCACGATGACACTTCCAGCCAGCGGTTTTGACCCGGCGCTTTAACCTCGAGATCATACTTCTTGCTCTGGGTGAACCCCATATCTCCCGTGCACATCAGGAGAACACGGTACGGGAGCCCGAGAAGCTGAAGGAGTCGCTCGGCATCGGTCCGGAGGGATTCCAGCTCATCATACGATGATTCGGGTTTGACGAATTTTACCAGCTCAACCTTGTCGAACTGGTGAACTCTGTTGAGTCCGCGTACATCCTTGCCGTACGATCCCGCTTCGCGGCGAAAACAAGGCGTGAAGGCGACGTACCGAATCGGAAGGTCGCGTTCAGCAAGAATCTCATCCCTGTGGAAGTTTGTCACCGAGACTTCTGCGGTCGGAATAAGAAACAATCCATCGCGTTCGACCACATACATGAGATCTTCTTTGTCAGGTATCTGTCCGGTTCCACGCGCACTGGTTTCATTAACCAGGATAGGCGGACTGACCTCTTTATATCCATGCTGAGCGGCCTGGTCGAGAAGGAAGTTTATGAGGGCGCGCTCAAGAATCGCTCCTTTCCCAACATACACGGGGAACCCTCCCCCTGTGATCTTCCCTCCGCGGGCAAAATCGACGATCCCAAGACTCTCAGCAAGTTCCCAATGCGGTTTAAGTGGAAAATCCACCTGTGGCATTTCTCCCCATGCCGACACCTCTTTATTGTCAGCGGGTGACGAGCCAACGGGCACGGAGAAGTGGGGGATGTTGGGGACGGTTAGCATGATAGCTGCGATATCCTCATCGACCTGCCGAAGCTCAGCATCGATGGCATGAATGCGCGCCTTTACGGCCTCCATTTCCTCGATCACCTGATCGGCATTTTTTCCCTCTCGCTTCAGACGGCCAACCTCGGCAGATACCTGGTTCCTCTTTGATTTCAGCGACTCGCCTTCCTGAATCAAAGAACGCCGCTTCTCATCGAGAGACAGGAGCGTTCCCAGGTTGACCGTAAGCCCCTTTGCGCTGATTCCGTTCCGGACGATGTCAGTATGTTCGCGAATAAATCTCAGATCAAGCATGGTTGTTGATTTCCGAATTTCCTGCGACCAACGCTATGATGCAAACAATGAGCCCGAGATCCAGACGAGGCCCACGCCGATGCTCGCGATTCCGGCCGCTCCCTGGATTACGGGAAGCAGGCGCCCGGCGGAACCCGCCCGGGCAACTGAGCCAAGAAGATACGCAAAAAAACCCATGGCTGTCATTGTCCCCACTCCAAAAACGAGCAAATAGAGGGCGGCGGCGAGAATGGAGTGACTGAGTGCAATGGGAATCAGCACCAGGACAGACGCTGTTCCCGCCAGACCGTGTGCAGCGCCTACCAGGAACATCGAGTGCCTGTGCCCATGATCGGGCTGTGCCTGATGGGAATGAAAATGAACGTGTTCGACGCCGTCGTGGGTGTGGCGGTGAATGTGAATCCTTTTGCGACGGAATAGGCCGCTCAGGACCCAGATCCCAATGCCCACCAGCATGACTCCGATAACGGCTTCGGAAACGGACCTGACGAGCGGCGGAATCACAAACCGGAAGGCGATGGCAACGAGGCCGAAAAGAAAAAGAGTGACTGAATGGCCCAATCCCCACACAACGCCGTAAAGTGCTGACCGCTTTGCATCAGCCGCCTTTCCGGAAAATGCCGTTACAGCCGCAAGATGGTCAGCGTCAAACGCATGCAGCGTTCCCAGGATAAACCCGCTTGCCAGCGCCAGGAGAAATTCCATAGGCTAGTTCTTTCGTGAGGTATGAAGTTCCTGTTTGAGAAGTGCAATCCCCTGATCGAGACTCGATGCCTTCAGGCCGAGCTCGGTTTCGGCCTTCAAGGTGATCATGGTTGTGTTCATTGGTCTCACAGCTCTTTGACTGAGGTCGGACGTTCTAATGCGTTCGATCAACGACGAATCAAGTTCGAAAGCTGCTGCAATCCGGGATGCGAATTCGTACCGGCTTGCCGCCTCACTTCCCGCGATATGATAGATCCCCGTCTTTCCAAGTTCCGCGATCTTCAGAACTCCATGCGCAAGATCGCTCACATACGTGGGAGAGCTGATCTGGTCATCGACACAACGGATCCTCTCGCCTTGTTTGAGGTTCTCAAGGACCCAGAGGGCGAAGTTTTTTTTCACTCTATATCCGGACCCATAGAGAACGACTGTGCGGATAATGGAGTAGGTGATGCCCGAAATACGGATCGCGTTCTCACCCGCAAGTTTCGTCTTTCCGTAATAGTTGAGAGGATTGGGCCTGTCCTCCTCGGTGTAGTTGCCGGTCTTCCCGTCGAACACATAGTCGGTGGAAATCTGGATAAGCCTTGCGCCAACTTTCCGGGCAGCATCGATCAGGTGTTCAACGCCAACGACGTTGGCAGCCCAGGCATCCTCCCGATGAGTTTCACACCAATCGACGTTGGTCGCGCCTGCGGCATTGATGATCACGTCGGGCTGAAAACTGGAAACCAGGCTCTTGACATCCGACGCGCGGCGGAGGTCGAGCTGGGTGTAGTCGAACAACTGGTGGTCGAACACAAAGGAACGATGGTGGGATGTGTTCAGCACCTCGTATTCGGTTTGTCCTCCAAGCATGAGGGCCAGGCGCTGGCCAAGGAGGCCATTGCTGCCGCAAACGAGGAGGCGCCTCATCGGAGGCTCTCTTCAAGCGCTGTGGCCGCGTCCGTGCTCTCGTCCCGGTACTTGACGATCACCGGTGCGTATAAGGAAATGCCGTGCTTTTTGGCGAACGGCTTGTCCACTGAGCGCGTTCCCGGAACGACAACCGCGCCCTCGGGAACGACAAGCGGCTGGGTGCTTGTGCGCCGGTACACCGTCCCCTGAACCAGATCGTACAATGGCATCGAGCCCGTCAGCACAACTCCTGCGCCGAGTACCGCGCGGCGTTTGACCACAGCGCCTTCATATACGCCGCAGTTCCCGCCCACCAGAACATCGTCTTCGATGATCACCGGCAGGGCTCCAACAGGTTCCAGCACGCCGCCAATCTGCGCTGCGGCGCTGATGTGTACGCGTTTTCCAATCTGAGCGCAGGACCCTACGAGGGCATGCGAATCGATCATGGTTCCTTCGTCCACATACGCCCCCGTATTGATGTACGCCGGCGGCATAATCACGACTCCCTTGGCAACAAATGAACCATCTCGTATGCTCGATCCGCCGGGCACGAGACGCACCTGATTATCCACGGTGAGTTTCTTGAGCGGATACGTGATCTTGTCGAAAAACGGGAAGTGCTCCGACGCGGAAAAATCCGTGAGTTCCCCGAGACGAAACCCGAGCAGAATGCCTTTCTTGACCCAGTCGTTGACTTTCCAGCCTGTGGGGGAATCCGGTGAACGGTTGGCCGCGCGGATTTCGCCTCCGTTGAGGAAGAACTTGAGTTCATGAAATGCGCGCAGCGCCGCGCCACGATCGAGTGTTTTCGAATCCTGACTGTAAAACGCTTCAATGTGCTCTTTGAGCGTCATGGCGCTACAGGAGATCCAGGTTTTTCAGGATTTTCCTGAGTGGCTCGCGATGCCGTGCACTCAGTTCGACCAAAGGAAGCCGGTACACCTCTTCGATCAATCCCATCATGGAAAGGGCGGCCTTGACGGGAATTGGATTTGACTCAAGAAAGTTTGCGTTCATGAGCGGAAGGAGGCGATTGTGGAGATCCCGCGCCTTCTCCCATTTTCCACCAAGACATGCGCGCACCATCGATGAAAAGAGTGACGGCGCTTCATTTGCCACAACGGAAATGCAGCCGTCTCCTCCGACCGCCATCATAGGCAGCGTCAGGCCATCGTCGCCCGACAGCAGGGAAAAGTCAGCCGATTTGTTGCGCGCGATCTCCATGATCTGCGCCATGTTTCCTGAGGCCTCCTTCACGCCGCGGATAAGCGGGATCTCCTCGGCGATGCGAAGAATCGTGCCGGCCTCGATATTTCCCCCTGTTCTCCCGGGAACGTTATAAACGATGATCGGAATGTCGATTTCCTCGGCAATAGCTCGGAAGTGTCGAAAGTATCCCTCCTGCGTCGGCTTGTTATAGTAAGGACCGACAACGAGGACTGCATCGGCACCGGCGGCCTGGGCCTCGCGGGCAAGCTCAATTGCCGTTGCCGTGCTGTTGCTCCCGGCCCCTGCAATCACAAGTGCACGTCCGGCTACATGGTCTACCGCCAGCTCAATAATGCGTCGCATTTCAGTCCTCGAGAGCGCGGGATTCTCGCCGGTCGTTCCAAGCGGAACCACCGCCTCAACGTTCCCTTTCAGCTGATAATCCAGCAATTGCAGGAGGGCATGCTCATCAAGAGCACCGTTCTTCTTGAACGGGGTCACCAGAGCCGTCCCTGTACCATGGAATTTTTTCTTCATACCCGATCGCTTTGTCATTCCCATATTCCTCAAATGTCCAGCAGTTGTGCCATGACTTCTTCGAATGAATAAAAACCGGTTCTGTGATGAATCCACTCGGCAGCCAGAAGGGCGCCCAGCGCAAACCCGCGTCTATTCTTTGCCCGATGGGTGAGCTCAATGGCGTCCGCGGCCGAATCAAACAGAACGGAGTGGGTGCCGACGACGTTGCCGGTTCGGGCCGACGAGATCTGAAGTTGGGCCGGCTTCACAGCCCCCTGAGGTGTGCCGGTCAACAACTCGGATTTCCGGGCAATCTGGTTCAAGAGGAGGTTTCCGAGTGTCAGAGCAGTACCGCTTGGACTATCGGCTTTCTCTTTGTGATGGGTTTCCTGAATACCGATGTCGTAGTCCTCAAAGCGGTTGATCAGCGCGCCTGCATGCTTCACGATACGCTGAAAGATGTGCATGCCCAGGGAGAAATTCGAGCTATAGACAAGACCTGTACCGGCCTGTTCGATAAGTTTTCGGACGGTGTCCATCGACGATCCCCATCCGGTTGTACCTATGACAAGGGGCTTTCCCGCTTTCGCCCACTCTGCCACATGACGTTCCACGTCCGCGGCGCGGGCGAAATGTACGACAACATCGATTCCCCGGATAACCTGAGAAGAGGGAAAATCGGATTGTGATGTAAGTCGGACACGTGCGGTCCATCCCCGCTCGAGAGCAACCTGCTCCACCTCCTTGCCCATTTTTCCGTACCCAACGAGTGCAATGTTCATGAAGTCACTCCGTGACCGAAAGTTTCTGCCGCGCGCCCCGGCAATGGGGCGGGGAAGAACTCCGCATGGAGACGTTTCACCGCCTCGACAATATCCTTCTCGTCCAGTACAAGGCTCATGTTGATTTCAGAGGCCCCCTGCGAAATCATGACAACATTGATATCCCGGAGAGCATGAAATACGCGATCCGCAATTCCCGCCGTCGAGTGCATCTGTTCCCCGACGATGCACAGAATACTTTTGTGCTCGTACACCCCAACATCGCCGACTTCCGAGAGAGCCTTGACAATGTCTTCAAGATGATCAGTGTTGTCAATCGTGACCGACACGGCTACTTCGGATGTTGTGACAAGGTCAACCGGCGTCTGATAACGATTGAAAACGGAAAAGATTCTCTCGAGGAATCCATGCGCCATCAACATCCGTGTTGACTGGATATTAACGACTGTGATTCCTTTCTTTGAAGCGATCGATTTCACCGGTACATTGGCTTTCGGCGGGTCGGCGATTATCAGCGTTCCGGGTGAGTCGGGGCGTCTGGAGTTCAGGACACGAACCGGGATGTTTTTTTCGACCGCCGGAAGAATGGTGCTCGGATGGAGCACACGAGCGCCAAAGTATGCAAGCTCCGAGGCTTCGCGGAACGAAATGACGTCGAGCTGGCGCGCGTCCGGGCAAATCCTCGGATCGGCGGTCAGTATGCCATCGACATCGGTCCAGATCTGAATTTCCTCGGCATCGAGCGCTGCTCCGACGATTGAGGCGGAAAAATCCGATCCCCCGCGGCCGAGAGTTGTTGTGACTCCCTTGCGCGTGGAGCCGATA
>JACQPU010000227.1 GCA_016207365.1 Ignavibacteriales bacterium
CTCGTACGTCTTCCGGCCGAAGAGCAGTATATTGTCCTGTTCAAGGCCCTCCTCGGAGAATGCCGCTTCCTCCCCGCCGTGTCGGTGCCAACCAATATCCTCATTCGGCCCTTTGAAAAAACCGTTCAACGTAATGAAATTAAACGCGGTGAGTTTTCTCATGTCGTTTCCTTCGAACTACCCCGCGGGGGGACATCATGGCAGCCCTCCCTAGACTTGCACGGTCTTCCAACGGCCCCTCGTGAATAACCAGAGCGTGAACAATCCCACGGATGTTTCAGAAATGAATATTGCCCAAAATACACCGGTGTACTCCAGACCGAGGATTTTTGCCATGAAGTAAGAGAGCGGAATCTGGATAAGCCAGAAAAAAACAAGGTTGATCTTTGTCGGAGTGGCTGTGTCGCCTGCACCGTTGAACGCCTGCACAGCCACCATCCACCACGCATAGACGAAATACGAATACGAAACGATCGTCAGCCACGTCCCTCCAACTGTAATGACACCTGCGTCATCAGAAAAGATACCGACGAGAGTCTCACTGAGAAGGAAATACACTACCGCCACTGCGACCAGAAAGCCCATATTGCAGAAGCCAACCACCCATACAGCGCGCTCAGCACGGTCCGGTTTGTTTGCGCCAAGGTTTTGTCCGACAAGTGTAGCGACGGCGTTCGACATTCCCCACGCCGGCATCATGGTGAACATCATGATGCGCAATGCGATGGTCGCCCCGGCAACCACCTGGCTTCCGAATTCCGCAAGAATGCGCATGACAAAGATCCAGGAAGTCATCGCCACGATCATTTGCCCGATTCCTCCCAGCGATGTCCTGATGATTCTGGAGATGATCTTCCATTGCACGCGTATATGCGACCGAAGAACGCGGATGTGTTTCCCGCCGCCCCGGAAGAGGAGCCACAATTGCGTCAGGACCCCGATGCCCCTGCCGATGTTTGTGGCAACGGCCGCGCCCTGGATACCGAGAGCCGGAAACGGGCCAAGTCCGTAGATAAGAAGCGGATCCAGAATGAGGTTGAACCCATTCGCAATCCACAGCACGCGCATGGCAACCGCAGCGTCCCCGGCACCGCGGAAAATGGCATTGATGACAAAGAGCAACATAATGACCATGTTCCCGCCCATCATCCATTGCATGTAAGGGTATCCATATTCAAGGATCCAGGAATCCGCTCCCATGAGCGCAAGGAGATCTTGCGCAAAGAAAATGCCCCCGATGGCAAACGGCACTGACGCAAGAACGGCGATAAATATAGACTGTACCGCCGCGATGCCTGCGAGTTCTTTTTCCTTTTCTCCGATTCGCCTTGCAACGATCGCAGTGACGGCCATGGACAATCCCATTGCAATCGAATAGAGCAGAAACAGATAGGTTTCCGTCAGACCCACAGTTGCAACAGCCGAGGGCCCAAGCGTGCCAACGAAGTAGATATCCACCACGGCAAACGTTGACTCCATGATCAACTCGAGGATCATCGGCACGGCGAGCAGGAAGACCGCTTTGCCGATAGCGATCTGCGTATAGTCAGCCTCGCTCCCGCGGATTGCGTCCTTCAGTTCACTCCATAAGGAAGAGGAAGAACGCCCTCCCATGTCCAATGCTTCCGTTTTTGTCTCAACATCCATCATTCACTTTTTCCTTTGATCCATCAATTCAAGCAGCTTCGTGGTCGTGTTCCAGTTGCGAATCGTCATGTCCTGATACACAGGCAGCGACATAATTCGCGACAAACGGCTCTGGGACGCCTTCGCAATAAGTCTGGAGAAATAAACCGTATGTTTCCCCACCCACACGGTATCCACGCCTTCTTTGATCGTTACGCCCTTGACAGCTTGTTTCGGTTTCAGGGAATTCCTCAGGAAAATCACGTCGTATCTGAACCGACCCGGGTCATCGCCAAAACGAGGGGGCGCCTTCTCGACGACAGTCCTGAGCATGCGGTGTGGCACAACGATCGCGCGGGCATCGTAACGGAATGTCTCCGAGAGGCCCTTCTCAATCCGCTTCTGTACGGCCTCTGAAGTTCTGTTCCCCGTCCGGAACAGCACATTGCCGCTTTGGATATACGTCGACACGCTGTCAAATCCCATCTCCTCGAAGGCCTTTTTGAGGGCGTCCATCTTAATGATGTTACTCCCGCCCACATTAATGCCCCGGAGGAGGGCAAGGTACTGAGTTCCCGGCATTGCCTTGTATTTCGGATTTGTGACCTTCCCTCAACACCATGCTACGTCAGACGAGTTCCAGGGCCACGCTTTTCCCGGAATCCGGTCCGCCGAGGACCTTGTTCTTTGCCTACCTTTCAAGGTACACGTGTTGTACAATTGAACCTTGAAAAAGTAGGTTACGCGTGTCCCCACGACAACGGTGTTGTACTCCCGAGCCACAAAGGTATGTCTTTGTGCTCAATGTGCTTGTGTCGCGCTAGTCGTATCTTCGTTCCTCTCTCAAGCCGGGTTCAAGGGGCCGCACTTCGATGCTTCCCAACCGGGCCGACGGCCACCCCGCGGCAATCTTGATCGCATCATTCAGATCTCTCACATCGATCAGAAAGAACCCGCCGAGGGTTTCCTTCGTTTCCGCAAACGGCCCGTCTGTGATCGTAGTTTTGCCGCTTCGCACTCGCACGGTGCTCGCGGTCTTGACACTCTGGAGAGGCTCGGCTGAGATCAGAATGTTCTTCTTCTTCAACTCCTCAACATACTCGAGTGTCTCGTGTCTCAGTCCGTCCCATTCTTTCCTGGAAAGTGCATTCAGAACGCTCTCCTGCTCATAGGCAAGGCAAAGATACTTCATTGGACCTCCGTCAGATCTTTTGTTTCGTAGCCAAATCGTAGGACATGCGCAGTAGCTCGATGGCTTTATAAGCATCCCCTTCCTGGCGGATAGAGAAACTTACCCAGCCGCTTTCGGGCAACACGTGGTGTCTTTGGACGATACCCTCCGCTATCAGTTGATTGCGGACCTTCATCGGAAACGGGATATCCACGAGCGAATTCCCATGGACGTGGCCGAGTTCCCTCTTTCCCATTCTGTATTCTCGTCCGCCAAACCGGTGCGGATGGGAAGTAACACCGGGCCAGGAGGATACGGCCTCTTCAATAATGATTGAAGCTGCGCGCATTGAAACCTCTGAACAAACCACCTGCGATGACAAAAGCGGCGATGATGGACAGAATCAATCGCGCCATAGACGGTCCTTTCAATAACAATATCCAACACCGAATGCCCAACTTCCAAGACCGAGCGATCGGCTTACCCCACAATCGGCCGGATTTCTACGCTACCGCCCTCGTCCAACGCGGGGCCCCCCCGAGCCAGCTCCGCAGCTTCCTCCAAGCTCCCGGCCTTCACGATGATAAAGCTACCCAGCAATTCCTTCGTTTCCACGAACGGTCCATCCGTAACTCCCCCGGATCTCAGGACCTTACCCTCCAGCGAAAGACGGGGACCGTGGCTGGCAAGCTTTCCCCGGGCTTCGATCGCCCCGGCCCACTCCTTCCATCGTTTGGCAAGAGCTTGCATCTTCTCGGGGGAAGCTTTGCCGTAGTCGAAATTCGGTTGTCGGAAGAGAAACATGTACTCTTTCATGGGATCACCTTTCCTTGTCTTTGCGAAGAAATCTTTTTCAGAGGTCCACTATGGCCTTGAATCCGCCGTAGAGCATGCGTTTCAGATCGAAAGGCATCGGCCTGTTCTTTTGCTTCGGGTCGTTCATGACCGGGTCTTTCAAAACTCTGGCGTTCACCCGGTCGCGGTGGACCCAAATCAAACGAGCGACCAGCACTCCCCGCCGGTTATCCAATGACTGCGGTTTGTTCTTTCCTCACTTTCGCGATAACGAATGATGTCCATGTGTAGCCCAACGCCACACCGACCCACAAAGGCAAGAAGTTAAAAACACCCTTTTCCCAATCGGCGGTGAAGTTGGGGACGGTCGCCAGCACAAACATTGCTATTGCGACGACGATAGTGACGATCTTCATCCCGCCATCCCCCTGTGATCCGAAACGACGCGCCAGAATGATAAGCGCTGCGAATTGTGATAGGAATCCAAGAATCGGCGCGAAGGCGTGGATTGTTCCGTGCCAGCTCATTTCCGTGGCAGCACCTTCAGGGGCACCCGGAGGAAAGCCGAGTCCCGGGTCGGCTGTGAACACACCGCCGATGATGAGCGCAACTCCAAGAAGTACGAACAAACGCGGCGCCCACGTACTGCCGATCCCTGTCCTCAGTGCCTGTCGAAGGCCGGCACCGCACAGAACAAAAAGAATACCTGTCAGAACAAAATTCGCGATCTGAATCCATCCTGAATCCCCGAGCGAAAGCATGCTTGCTGGGTGCCTTACCCAATCAAACCCTTTGCGTGTGAAAGCCTGCAACAGAGCAAGCAGAATGAAGAATGGCCCAGCGACGATGCCTGCAGTGAGGTATGTTGATATCGAAGGTGAATCGTTGGTTGTCATAATTTCTGCTTCCTTTCTTCCTACGCCTGGTCGTAGGCTTTTTGGAGATCTGCGATCACGATCTTCTTCATTTTGAGCATGGCATTGGTTGCGGCCAGCGCTTTCTTCTTGTTTGAATCACGGAGCAGTTCTCCTAATTGCTTTGGAATGATCTGCCAGGAGAGGCCGAACTTGTCCTTCAGCCAGCCGCACTGCTCGGATTCAGGGGAAGCCGACAGCTTTCCCCAGAAATAATCAACCTCTGTTTGGTCCTCACATTCGACATGGAACGAGATCGCTTCATTGAACTTGAAGATCGGGCCGCCATCCAACGCCATGAATCGCTGGCCGTTCAGCTCAAAGACTGCAGTAATCACTTTACCCGTCATCTCAGCCCCTCCAGGAACTTCCATCCCTCTTTCGTATCGGGCGATGCTGATAATCCCGGAATTTCCGCTTTTGTTGGGTGCGCCCTTGAAAACCGAGACATAGAAGTCCATCGCCTCCTCGGTTTGTTTTTCGAACCACAGGAATGGCGCGATTTTTTGTTTGATGGCTGCCATGGTGTTTGACTCCTTCATTGCATACGTTGATTGATCCGAGCTGCTATAGATTTGTCATGCTGCATTGTGCGCTCCACCAATCGCGCGAGGCCTGATCAGAATTTCGTACAGCTTGCCGCCAGCCAAGGCCGTCGGAATCGACAGTGCTGCACCAAGTAGTCCGTACCAGATCGGTGCAAGGTCCGGCTTCATAATCGTACCGCCAAGCCAGAATATTGTGCCGAGAATTCCAATGATCCACACGGCCTTCTTCGCTTTGTCTTTTGCAATCGTCGCTGCTACAAACGCGCCAAATATCTGAAACACGACTCGATATGCCATTGCCAGAATCAACAAACCTGTATCGAAGAACGGTTCGCCGTACGGCGGAAAAATCCCAGTCAAATGAAAAACAACATCAGCAGCGGCCGACAACGCAGCAGCGGTGATGAATCCTGCGAGGATGGAAAGAATCAGTCGTGTCATGGAGGTTCCTTTCAACATGCATTGTTCATTTCATGTGTAGCGTCGTTCTTTGAATGGCGGCTAGCGCGATAGTCGTTTGTACTGAAGGGCGACAACGCCCGAACGAAATATTTTCGAACCGACAAGTTTCAACTGAAGCCTTTCCTTCAGGCCGACGGCTTCGAACAAACGCGGTCCTTTCCCTACAACAACCGGGTGTACGACGAAATGATATTCGTCAAGGAGGTCGTGCTGCGAAAGCTGTGAGGCGATGCTGAGGCTTCCAATGGCAATGTCTTTGCCGGGCTGCCTCTTGAGCTTGAGTACTTCCTCTGCAACATTCGCGCGCACGATCCTCGTGTTGTTCCCGGCAACGCTTTTCAATGTTGTGGAAAACACGATTTTATCGAGCGAGTCGAACGTCCGTGCGAATTCGTTTGTTGCCGGATCCTCGGATTGGCTCTTGGCGACATCGGGCCAGTAGGGCACCATCAATTCATACGTTTTGCGGCCGAAAAGAATAACCCCTGCGCTACGCAGCAGCAC
>JACQPU010000237.1 GCA_016207365.1 Ignavibacteriales bacterium
ATGTAGTCGCCGTTCAGATTGAGCGTGGCAATGACATCATACTCGGAGGGACGAGTGAGAATCTGCTGGAGGAAATTGTCCGCAATCATGTCCTTGATAATTACCCCGTTGGAGAGCTTCACCCACGGACCGCCATCAAGCAGCGATCCCCCGAACTCCTTCTGTGCAAGCTCGTACCCCCAATCCCGAAACGCCCCTTCGGTGAACTTCATGATGTTCCCCTTGTGGACGAGGGTGACTGAAGATCGCTTGTTCTCCACTGCAAACTTGATCGCTGCGCGTACAAGGCGCGTGGTACCATCTTTCGAGACCGGTTTGACCCCGATACTGGACGTTTCGGGGAACCTGATCTTCTTCACACCCATTTCTTTCTGAAGCCATTCCACGACTTTTGCGGCCTCTGGCGTGCCCGATTTCCACTCAATGCCCGCATAGATGTCTTCCGTATTCTCACGGAAAATCACCATGTTGACCCTTTCGGGATGCCGGACAGGGGACGGTACACCCTCGAAATATCGAACAGGGCGCAGGCATACGTACAGATCGAGCATTTGTCTGAGTGTGACGTTGATCGACCGGATTCCTCCTCCGACCGGCGTCGTGAGCGGGCCTTTTATCGCAACAATATGGTCCTTGATCGCATTCAGGGTATCATCGTGCAACCAGGTGTTCGGTCCGTATACGCTGTTTGCCTTCTCCCCCGCGTAGACCTCAAACCACACAATGCTTCGTTTTCCCCCATAAGCCTTTTTCACGGCTTCGTCGAATACCCGTTGGGATGCGCGCCAAATGTCGGGACCTGTACCATCACCTTCGATGTACGGAAAGATCGGATTGTCCGGCACTTGCAGGCGCGCGTTCTGGAAAGTGATTCGTTTTCCCCCGGTGGGTTCTTGAAGCTTAAGATAGGGTGACATGGTTCATTCTCCTGGTCGTAACGCGAGGTGCGAATGGGTGAAGAGAAGGGCTGAATGATACCAATGTATCAAAAAATCATGCCCTAATCCACATTCCGTTCTCCATCATTGCATCATTCGTCCATTTCATTATTCGATTATCCCATCACGCGCTCCACCTTGTTGCTTCTCCTCGTCCCTTTTCGTATATTTTTCTCCCGTTTGTCCCACCACACACAAAGGTCGATCATGAAGTCTTCAATCATTCTTGCCACTCTTCTAACCAGTCTGCTGCTGTTTCAAGGTTTTCAGTGCGCTTCATCCGAATTCACGGGTGCCAAACTGAACATCCAACAAAATAACCTGCCGGAGGCCAAGCGCCTGCTTGAACTTGAAGTACAAAAAAATCCCCAAAACGAGGAAGCGTGGTATCTTTTGGGATGGGTAAACGGCGAGGGGGGGGACTACGAGGGAATGAATGCGGCGTATGACAAAGCTCTCGAAATATCTCCAAAATTCTCGAAAGACATTCATGGGAGTCGATACAACCGATGGGCCCAGAGTCTGAACCGCGGATTGAAGTATCTCGAGCGTGCATCGCCTGAATCGTCCATGTTTTACAACAATGCTCTTGAGGAATTCGAGAAGGCTATGCGGGCGTGGCCCGATACTTCGCTCACCTACCGCTATATGGGTTATGCGTACTATAGCAGCGGAAGGCCGGAAAACGCAGTTGGGGCCTTCACGACTGCCTGGGAGAAAGGCAAGGACATCGAATCCCTCAAGCCGGCAGTGAGATTGTATATTGAACACGGCGACCAGGCAAAGACCAGGTTCGAAGCCGATAACGCTGACAAGCTGAAGAACATCAGCAACCTGGCTTCGATCAGGAAAAACACGCGCAAGAACGACGTTATCGACATGCTGGGTGCTCCAGACAGGATCCGAAGAGGCCCGCGGGGGACCAAGAAAGAAGACCTTGAATTTCGGAGGTTCAATCTGGTTGTAAGCATTGAGAATGACCGTGTAACAGCGAAGACATTTTCCAAACCCTACACGCCGGACATCGACTCCACAAACTATCATAAGGCCATGCAGGAGTACGATAAAGCGATCAGACTCCTGACGGAAGCCAAGCAGGCGGAAATGGCCGATGCCGAGACGCTGAACATGTTCCTCAATGCGTACATCCAGACCGACCGTCTGACTGAGGCCATCGCTGAGTATGAGCAGGCAACCGCTACCGAATCGACCAACAAGCTTAATCAGTACGTCCTTGGCGTTCTCTACCGTAGCAGCGGAAACTATGAGAAGGCTGTTACAAGGTTTCATGAAGCGCTTGGCCTCGACTCTACCTTTGCTGACGCATTATTCGACCTCGGCGCGACCTATTACAACTGGGGGGTGGAAATCATGAGAAGTGCCGAGGACAAGGGTGTTTCGACATCGGAGCACAAGGAGAAATTCAAGCAGGCGCTCCCTTACATCGAGCGGGTATCCGAAGTGAAACCGGACGACGTGCAGGTGTGGGAAACGCTGGGGACAATTTATGCGCAAATCGGTTTGCAGGATCAGGCGCTCAAGGCCTTTGACCGTGCCGACTCACTGAAGGCGAAATAACGAAGGGTTTTTTTATCACACGATGCCCATCTTCGGATGGGCATTGTTGTCTCGGAAGGAGACGACCATGTCAGAGCAGCAACAGCAGCAGATTAACATCGAACTGGGAGAAAAGGAAGCTGAGGGAATTTACTCCAACCTTGCAATTATCACTCACTCGCCGGCTGAATTTGTTATTGATTTTACACGCGTCCTTCCGGGAATCCCCAAGGCTCGCGTGCACGCCCGGGTCATCATGACGCCTCAGCATACCAAAATGCTTCTCGGCGCCCTGAAGGAGAATGTGGAGAAATTTGAAAAGAAGTTCGGGGAGATCAAGATCGCCGGCGAGCCTGGAGGACAGATCCTCGGTTTCCAAACCCCGCCGAAAGGGGAGAAGGTGCATTAGAAGTCGGAAGTCAGAAGTCAGAAGCAAACATCCCTTACCAGCCCTGATCCCTGATCCCTGACCTCTGATCTCTGACCTCTGATCTCTGACCTCTGATCTCTGATCACGTTTCTTCATAGAATATACCTCGACAAATCCCTGTCTTTCACAATCGACTGAAGTTTTTGCCGTACGAGCTCGCGGGTAATCACGAGCCTCTTGCCGGTGAGTGTATCGGGGGCATCGTAGAGGATCTCTTCAAGCAGCGTTGTGAGAATCGTGTGTAACCGCCGCGCGCCGATGTTTTCCACCTGTTCATTGACCTCGTATGCCGTCCGCGCAACTTCCTCCACCGCGCTGGATTCAAATTCCAGCAAGATACCCTCTGGTGCCAACAACGCCGCATACTGTTTCAGGAGGGCGTTTTGAGGAATTGTCAGAATCTTGACGAAATCCTCTTCTGTCAAACTCTGCAGTTCCACGCGAATGGGAAACCGACCCTGAAGTTCAGGAATCAGGTCGGAAGGTTTGGACACATGGAACGCTCCGGAGGCGATAAACAGAATGTGGTCCGTCTTAACCATCCCATACTTCGTCGTGACATTTGAACCCTCCACAATCGGCAGCAGGTCCCTCTGAACACCCTCGCGTGAAACATCAGGACCGGCCTGCTGGCCTCTGGTACCAGCAATCTTGTCAATTTCGTCGATGAAGATGATGCCCGAGTTCTCAAGGCGCCTGAGCGCTTCACGGGTGACCTTATCCATGTCAATGAGTTTGGAAGCCTCCTCCTGGCGAAGCACCTGACGGGCCTCTTTCACGTTCATCTTCCGAAGTTTGTTTTTCTTTGGAAGAAGATTCCCGAACATTTCCTGGATGTTGATCCCCATTTCCTCGAGACTG
>JACQPU010000233.1 GCA_016207365.1 Ignavibacteriales bacterium
TCCATCGTGGCCATGGCCAGACCCGCACCGTTCACCATACAGCCAACGTTGCCGTCGAGTTTGATGTAGTTCAGGTTCGATTTAGACGCTTCGACTTCCAGCGGCTCTTCCTCGTCCAGATCACGCAGCCCGGTAAGATCGGGGTGACGAAACAACGCATTATCGTCAAAGTTGATTTTCGCATCCAGCGCCAGCACCGCACCGTCCTGAGTCAGGATGAGCGGGTTGATTTCAGCCAGGGAGGCATCCGTTGCTTCGTAGGCTTTGTACAACGCCGCCAGGAATTTCATTCCGTTCTTCATCGCATCGCCTGTCAGACCAAGTCCGAAACAAAGCCTTCTGACTTGAAATGACTGCAAACCCATCCCTGGATCTACAAATTCTTTCAGAATCTTCTCAGGAGTTTCGGCAGCAACTTTTTCGATTTCAACACCCCCCTCCGTTGATGCCATCAGGACATTACGCGAACTTGAGCGATCAAGTGTAATACCAACATAGAGCTCCCGGGCGATGCTCATTCCCTCTTCGATTAAAATTCGCTTGACGATTCGTCCCTCCGGGCCGGTCTGATGTGTAACGAGTCTCATTCCAAGAATTTCGGATGCACGTTGGCGGACTTCTTCAATGCTTCGGGCAAGTTTGACACCACCGCCTTTTCCGCGCCCGCCGGCATGGATCTGGGCTTTCACAACCCACACGGCCCCACCCAGCTGCTCTGCAGCCTTAACTGCCTCGTCAACCGAGAATGCCACGCGTCCTTGCGGAACCGCAACGCCGTATTTTTTGAGAATTTCCTTCGCCTGATACTCATGAATCTTCATGATCAGCCCTTAAGAAAGTTCGATCAAATCAACGATTTGCCTTCAAACATTTCCCGCGTCCTTCCACTCGCGACACGACCGTTCAGCCTCGACATACTCCGGAATAGGCACAAAGACCTTCGCAAGGCGATTCAAAGCCTGACGGGAAAACAAACTGTCTCCGCCACCCTCCCAGACTGCGGTGTTGGGACCGAAATTCCGCACAACGACATGGAAGCCGGCCGAATCGAGAATCGATTTTACCAGCTCGGCATCATTGATGTCGGGGGATTCAAAGACCAGCGCCCAGTCCTGCTCTACTCGGACCGCTGCGTGATCCCTGCAAAACCAGCGCCCGCGCTTTTGCAGCGCGCAAGCCCTGCAGACCAACTGCCTGCAAATGATGCATACCGCCACAGCAACAGCGGTTGGATGACGCGCACAGAAGACACTGATCGCTTCGCTCGTGATCTGGCCGCAGTGAGGACAGAAATCACTGTCCCCTGTCACCTCGCCATCACAATTCGTACATCTCTTATACGCCGACAATTCCACACTCTTTACTCTTTACTCATCACTGTTTACCGTCTACTCTTCGCCATCCTACTTCACTTCCGAAATCGTTTTCGCCTGCAGGAACAGGAGAAGATAATCCCTCCCTCCGGCTTTCGAATCCGTACCCGACATATTAAAGCCGCCAAACGGATGGACACCGACGAGAGCGCCTGTGATCTTGCGATTCACATAGAAGTTGCCCACGTGGAATACGCGCTTTGCTTTTTCGATCTTCTTCCGGTTCTTTGTCCACACCCCGCCTGTAAGACCGAACTCCGTGTTGTTGGCGATCTCGAGCGCGTGATCGAAATCCTTCGCCTTGATCACAGTCAGCACGGGACCGAAAATCTCTTCCTGGGCAATGCTTGCTTTTGGATCCACGTCAGCAATGACGGTTGGTTCAATGAAATACCCATGACCGCCTGCAGGCTTTCCTCCTGTCACCAACCTGCCGCCCTCCACCACACCCTTCTGAACGTACTGCATGATCTTCTCCATCGCTCCCTTGTTGATGACCGGACCCATCCAGCTCGATGGATTATCGGCAGCGCCGATGCTTATGGCCCGGGTTTTTTCCGTTACGAGGTCCACGAAACGATCATAGACCTTTTCTACAACGATAGCCCGTGAAGCCGCCGAGCATTTTTGCCCCTGATAGCCGAACGCCGACGCGACTGTTGCCTGCGCAGCCGCTTCCAGATCGCTTTGGTCATCGATGACAATCGCATCCTTCCCCCCCATCTCGGCCACAACGCGCTTGAGCCAGATCTGCCCGGGCTGAACCTTGGATGCCAGTTCGTTGATGTGGACGCCCACTTCCTTGGAACCTGTGAACGAAACGAATCGCGTTTTCGGGTGGGAAATGAGGGTTTCTCCGACCGATCCCCCGGGACCTGTTATGAAATTGATGACCCCATCGGGCAATCCGATCTCACGCATCAGGTTGAAAAACATCCAGCCGGTCAACGGAGAATCACTCGAAGGTTTCAAAACCACTGTGTTGCCGGTTACGACCGCAGCCGAAGTCATGCCGGTCAGAATTGCCAACGCGAAGTTCCACGGCGGCACCACGACGCCTGCACCCAGCGGAATATAAACGAGCTCGTTTTTCTCCTTGGGGTGCTTATGCACGGGTTGCTTCGCAGCGTAGCGAAGCATCTCCCGTCCGTAAAACTCCATGAAGTCAATGGCCTCGGCAGTGTCGGCATCCGCTTCGGGCCATGATTTGCCGACCTCATTGATCAAGACGGCGCTGAACTCATGCTTTCGCTTGCGCATAAGCCTGGCGGCCTTGAACAAATAGTCCGCTCGCTTCCTCGGATCCACCCACCTCCATCGCTCGAAGGTTTCCGATGCTGCTTCAATCGCTTTGCGGGCGATCGTTTGATCCGCCTTTTGGAACACCGCTACAACTTCCGAAGGGTTGGAGGGATTGTATGATTTGAGTTTATCCGTTGTCCAGACTTCCTGCCCACCGACAATAATCGGAAATTCCTGCCCGAGCCGGCCTTTCACAGTCTCCAGAGCATGCTCCATTGCCTTCCGGTTTGCGGGTTTTAAGAAGTCAGTCAACGGTTCATTTTTAAATGCGGGGATTGCCATAATTGCACCTTTGAAATCGATGGAAAGATAATCGAACACGTCAAGTTAGGGGGATTTTTCCTGAAATTCCAGAAAAGAGGGGCACACTTTCCTCTGACTCCTGTTTTGAGTATTTTCACCAGCCCAAGTGAATGCGCTCTTCGGTTCGAAATACCATCCTTCTGTACGGTTCCGCCATGGCGGCTCTCTTCACGGGTCTCAAACTCGTGGAATACCGCTTCCTCGTGAAGGACCTTTCTCTGGAAATTCTCCTCGGCGTTGTCGCCCTCGTGTTTGCCGCGGTGGGAGTCTGGGCAGGACGACGCCTGAGCCGGCAGAGAATCATTACAGGAGATCCAGACTTCCGACCCAACCAGCAGGAACTCGACCGTCTGCACATAAGCCGGAGGGAATTAGAGGTGCTTGAAATGATGGCTCGCGGATTATCCAACAAGGAAATTGCTGACACACTTTACATCTCCTTGAGCACCGTTAAAACCCATACTTCAAACCTTTTTCAAAAACTCGAGGCTGGCCGGAGAACGCAGGCATTGCGGCGCGCACGCGAACTTGGCCTGATTCCCTGATCCTCCATACGGAGGAACATGTGCAGCCGCCGGAAAAATCATCCTTTCGGCTGATGCGAAACGGAATCATTCCTGAGTATCTTGAAGAAAAAAAAGGAGGTTCCATGCGTAGATTCGTACTCACCTATGGACTCATCTCGGGCGGCATTATCATAGTGCTCGGATTCATCAACACGAACCTGTGGAAAGCCGGAGTGGTCAATTTTGACAACGCGGAGATCATTGGCTATGCCAGCATGTTGATCGCCCTGTCCATGGTGTTTTTTGGCATCAAGGCTTTCCGTGATCGACATCAGGGCGGAGTTGTGCGATTCGGAAAGGCGTTTCTCGTCGGCCTGCTTATTACGCTTGTTGCATCCTCGGTCTATGTTGCCGGATGGGAGGTCTATTGGCAAATGGATGATGAGCTCCGGCGGACCTTCATGGATCGGTACACGGAACATGTGATAGAGAAACTCCGGGCGGAAGGGACACGAGACGAGGAAATCCAAGCGCGGCGCGAAGAAATGGATCACATGAAAGAGCTTTACAACGTTCGCATCCTGCGCCTTGCCTTCACCCTCGTTGAAATCCTTCCCGTCGGACTCCTGGTGACGTTGGTGAGCGCCGCGATTCTCCGACGGAAAGAATTTCTTCCGGGTTGACGATGGTGTGACGGTTAGTTGCCGCCACCGAGGGCCTCGTAGATCGCGTCATGAACGCGGGGGCGTATATCGAAGATCTTTGATTGTGCGCGGGAAGGATAAACGCGGTTCGTCAGAAAAATGATGATGAGATTTTTCTCGGGATCGCACACAATCGAGGTTCCCGTGAATCCCGTATGAAGGTACGTTTGGGGGGAAGCATGTTTTCCCGAAATCGATCGACCCATCGATCGCGTATCCCAGCCAATCGCCCTGCTACTTGTCGACGAAACTTGCCGCGTGAATCGACTCACAGTCTCCTCCTGTATATACCGTGTTCCGCCATAGCTTCCGCCGTTCAACAGCATCTGCATGATCACAGCAAGATCGGAGGCAGTCGAAAAGAGTCCCGCGTGTCCCGAAACACCGCCAAGGACGGCAGCGTTCTCGTCGTGAACACGACCCTGGACAGGCCTGTTTGTTTTTTTCCAATAGTTATCAACTTCAGCGGGAGCGATCGCCGTCCGGCGCCAGGAAGGCGGATTGAACATTGTCCGTCGCATGCCGAGCGGACGGAAGAATACGGAGTCCACATAACGATCGAGCGGCGTTCCGGTTACCCGCTCAATGATCTTCCCAAGGGTTATGAAACCGAGGTCGCTGTAAACCGTCGAGTCGCCTGCTCGGTAGGTCGGTTCCATCGCATAGATCGAATCCATGACGCATTCCGGCGTTGCACAGAATTCATAGAACTTCCGCCACGCAGGCAAGCCGCTGTTATGGATCATGAGGTTCAGTACGGTGATCCGCTCCTTACCCTTCTGACCGAATTGCGGAAGATACCGCACAACCGGTTCCTCCAGCTTGATCATCCCTTCATCAACCAGCCGCATGACTGCATTCGTCGTTGCGGTAACCTTCGTCAGTGACGCAAGGTCAAACAACGTACTATCGTCAATGAGAGGAGAGTACGGATTGTAGGTG
Source organism: Ignavibacteriales bacterium (assembly GCA_016207365.1). Lineage (GTDB taxonomy): Bacteria > Bacteroidota > Ignavibacteria > UBA10030 > UBA10030 > JACQPU01. The sequence continues at coordinate 5,131 of JACQPU010000233.1, forward strand.
TGCATGCCGTACGACTTCCGGTGCACGATGATGCCATTCCGCGCCACCACGAGCTGTGCCCCCGGAAACGCGCTGTCGCGGATGGCAGTTGTTATAACTCCATCGACACGGGCAAACGCGCGCGCAGTAAAACCAGCTTCAGTCGGGTCTCCGCGCCGCAATGAGACCTTGGGATACCGGACACCTGACCCATAAGGATAAACTCCAGGAAGCGTGATCGGGAGGGTCCCAAGCGCGGGCTCTTCGCCAAAAATGACTTCGGCAGTGGCGTCAACAACGACTGAAGATCCGCTGTATGCGCACACATAGGTATCCA
>JACQPU010000230.1 GCA_016207365.1 Ignavibacteriales bacterium
CTGCCAGAGAGCCCGCTTGCTCCTTAAGGATCGTCCCGAATCCCAGGATTCCGGAGAGTGGTGTGCGGAGTTCGTGCGGAACCGAACTGCTGATGTTGTGACGCAACTCGTCGAGCTTCCGCCGTGTGTCGTCGCGCAACCGCGCAGCCCGTTCGAGACGGCTCTCTACGGTAGAAGTCAGCTCCTCCGCTGAAAAAGGCTTGGTTAGAAAATCATCAGCCCCCAGATCCATGCCCCTCCTCATGTCCTCCTTTCCCGACCGGCCTGTGAGAAATACAAACGGGACGGTTGAGGTAGAAGGATTTGCGCGGAACATTTTCAGAACTTCGTATCCGTCTTTTTTGGGCATTTCGATATCGCACAAAACAAGATCGGGAAGAGCCTGGAGGGAAAGGGACAAGCCATCTTCGCCATCCTTTGCCTCGAGGACCTTGAATCCTTTGTCTTCGAGTGCGACCCGGGCGGCAAACCGCAGGGCGTCTTCATCGTCGATAATCAATATTGTGGTTTCCCGGTTCATGCACCCCCTGCGGGAAGAAGAGATGAATGGGCTACTTGAGGATTTTTGAAACTTTCTCGAGAAGTTCCGGCATGGAAAAACCTTTATCGATGTAGTCCTCGGCAAGTGAAGTCTCCCACGCGCCGGCGGCTTGGGCGGCGCTGGTCATCATGATGACCGGAATCCACGAGGTCACTTCATCGGCCTTAAGGGATTCCACCATCACAAAGCCGTTCATGTTGTCCATGAAGACGTCGCTGATTATCAGATCGGGCAGCTGGGCACGCGCTTTTTCCAGCCCCTGCAGACCATCCTCGGCCTCAACGGTTCGGTATCCTTTTTGCTTCAGCGCCGCGACGATCACCATTCGCAGGGCTTTGTCATCATCTACCACAAGAATTGTTCGCATTGAAGAGCCTTACTCCCGAATACGCTAAGGTAGAAAAGAATGGAGGGAAAAACAAACCAACGCCGTTTCGGAGAGCCGCGACGAGGGAAACTCAGAAGAAAACTGAGATCGTAAGCCCTTTGTTGTTCCTGGTGCGAAGAATTTCGGCGGACGAGATAGCTTTTGTAAATCGGAGTGAAAATTGAGTGACTGTCTCAAATCGGTGCACTTCGGTTGAATCCACAATCGGAGAACGGAATGTTGCGACCCCTGTTGTGTCCAGAAGCGTGTCCGGAACGGTTACAATAAGCCAGTGAGGTCGCGCGATCATTGTCCCTGCACCGTCAGCGATCGCAGCGTCGGTCAGAAGCTCTACAAGGAATCCGTTGCGCCGTTCTTCAACTGCAAGAGCAACCGGTTCAAACCTGAGTGCGGTGGAAAAAAGGGAACAGGAAACGAGTAACGATGCTATGAAAGCAACGATGAGCGCCACTCTGCTCGTGGCAATTGTGCCGCCTTTCGCTTCCGATGGCTGTCTGCAGTTCAATGGCATAAACACAAATAATGATTTCAGCGGACTTTGTCAACAATTGAACACTTCTCCCGGGATTTCTCCTGTGTCAGAACCACGGGGTGAATGCCATCCTTGCTCTCGCGACTGAAATCAGCCAATTGTGTTAAGCCGCCTTGACTTTTCGAGGGTCGGTTGTTATGTTTGCAACAAGGAGTCTCCACTGGGGGGCCAGCCGATCATATAATCACAATCATCACTCTCTTCAATGAATCTTCTCCACCGTCCTCCCCGGAGGAAGAAGAGTCCAGCGTTTCAGTTCGTAAGTCTGCTCGTAGCACTGAGCGCTTGCGCTCCAACAATTGCTCAACGCGAGGCATCCCTCCGCTCAATCATAGAGGAGAACCTGTTTTCGACAGAGCACCTCGCCTTTGGGGCCGACCCCCGCTCCGTGAGCGCCGTACGTTCTCAAACCAAGGAGAACGACATTCCACTCCTCATAAGGTTGTTGTCCGATCCCAACCCTTCGATCGTCCGTGTGTCTCAATACGTAATCGTGAGCTACAACAGTGTCGCTATTCCATATCTCACCGGTGCACTTTCCGGTTCGACCGGCACGAATCCGCTCATCCGGGAAACGATCGGGATGATTGAGAAGAGAAAAACCCCCTGACAGCTCAATCCACGTCGTTCGAACTCTCTGATTCAGATCACTTTTGACTTTCCTTTGCAGTTCTGTACATTGAATTCAGATGGCACCGGCGAAACAAAATCCCGAGCAAAACAAGCCCAATCGGCTCGTCAAGGAGAAAAGTCCGTACCTCCTTCAGCACGCTCATAACCCTGTCGATTGGTACCCCTGGGGTGAAGAGGCATTCGAAAAAGCACGACGGGAGGACAAGCCCATTTTTCTCTCCATCGGCTACTCGACCTGCTATTGGTGTCATGTGATGGAACGGGAGGTGTTTGAGAACGACGAACTTGCTGCGTTGATGAACACATGTGTTGTCAGCATAAAAGTCGACCGGGAAGAGCGTCCTGAAATAGACCGGATTTACATGTCGGCCCTGACGGCGATGACCGGAAGCGGCGGCTGGCCGATGTCCATGTTCCTTACACCTGATCTCAAGCCATTTTTCGGCGCGACGTATATTCCTCCGACCCCGAGGTATGGACGGGCCGGATTCGGTGAGGTCATCACTCGCATTCATGAGGTCTGGACTTCTGACAGGAATCGCGCGCTTACGGCCGGTGAGAACATCACGGAATATTTACGGGAACTCACGACACCGGATCCTGGATCCGTCGACCTCACGAACGAGGTGCTTCATCGGGCCTATGCGGAATTCTCACAGTCATACGATTCAGTTCACGGCGGATTTGGCCGCGCGCCAAAGTTTCCGAGGCCGGTCGTGTTTAGTTTTCTTCTTCGGTACTTCAAGCGGACAGGTATTCCTGAGGCCCTCGACATGACAC
>JACQPU010000232.1 GCA_016207365.1 Ignavibacteriales bacterium
AGGCCAAAGCGCGCGAGCTCACACTCCGCGGGACAATTCTTGATGCCGAGGATGCACGCGCAATCGGGCTTGTGAACCATGTTGTACCCGAGACCGAGCTTGAATCGTACGGCACGTCCCTTGCGCTCGAAATGGCGAGGACATGCAGCCCTTCGTCGCTTGGACTCATTAAAGAACTGCTTGCGCGCCTCCACGGAATGTCTACGTCCGACGCTCTCGACTACGCAGCAAATCTCAATGCCCTGACACGTATGACCGAGGATTGCAAGAAAGGAATCGAAGCTTTTTTAAAAAAAGAACCGATCCGATGGTGAACGACCTTTCCAGCTACATTCGCGCCGTTCCCGGCTTTCCAAAACCCGGCATCGTTTTTCGGGACATCACAACGCTCCTCAACAATCCTGCCGCCTTCCAATCCGCACTCGAGGCCTTGCACGCTCCATTCAAACAAAACAGGATCGACAAGGTCGTCGGAATAGAATCCCGCGGATTCATTTTTGGAGCACTGCTCGCGAATCTGCTTCATGCAGGATTTGTACCGGCTCGTAAGCCCGGGAAGCTCCCCGCCACAGTTCTGCGCGAGGACTATGAGCTTGAATACGGCCATGATGCAATAGAAATCCATACCGGCGCCATCCGGGCAGGAGAACAGATCCTCGTCCATGACGATCTGCTGGCGACAGGGGGGACGGCTGCAGCAACGTGCCGGCTCATTGAGAGAATGCACGGTACAATTGTTGGCGTGTCGTTCCTCATCGAGTTGAGCTTCCTGAATGGAAGAGATCGATTACGCCCATATGCCGTTCATTCGGTCATCCGCTACGATGCGGAGAACGAATAATTGGCGCCACATCCGGCAACTTCATGCTCACGGTCGGAACCGCTGCCCCTGACGTCATTCTTCATTTTCATGACGGTTCGACGACCCGCCTCTCCGTGTTCCGAGGAGTTTACAACGTCGTCCTTTACTTCTATCCCAGGGATTTCACCTGGGGATGTACCCGCCAGGCATGTTCGTTTGCGGACCATTACAATCGCATCACCGCCCTTGGTGCCGTCCTTATCGGCGTCAGCGCAGATTCTCCCGAACAACACCGACGGTTCGTCGATGGATACGATCTTCCTTTCCGCCTGGCAACCGATCGGGACTCTTCCGTTTCAAAAGCGTATGAAGTTCATGTACTGGGGGGCCTGAGACAACTGCGGGTGACGTATGTTATCGACAAGAAAGGATGGATCCGCGGCGTCATCCATCGGGAGATTCGTGTACTTCGGCACGCGACCGACGTACTCAAGATTTTGCAATCTCTGGGACAGCAACCATGAAAACAATCATTGAGCCTTTCAAGATCAAATCTGTAGAACCGATTCGGTTCACGACACCCGCGGAACGTGAGGCCATTCTCCGTCGCGCCTGGTACAATCCGTTTCTTATCAGGGGGGACGATGTGTTGATCGACCTCCTTACGGACAGCGGCACGTCTGCGATGAGCGCGCGGCAGTGGGCCGGAGTTATGGATGGTGACGAATCCTACGCGGGGTCGCGGAGTTTCTTCCGGTTTGAACGCGTGATCAAGAATCTCACCGGATTCCGTCACGTCATCCCCACGCATCAGGGAAGGGCCGCGGAAAAAATCCTGTTTTCCGTTGTGGGGAGGCCTGGAAAGCACATTCCCAACAACACTCATTTCGACACAACGCGGGCAAATGTGGAGTTCGCCGGGGCTGAAGCACATGATTTCCCAACTGAGGAGGGAAAACAACCCGCCCTGATAGCGGACTTTAAAGGAAACATGGATCTCGTCGCTCTGGAACGCTTCATCAAAGAACAGGGCCGCGATGCGATCCCATTGTGTATGCTTACCGTGACCAACAACTCGGGAGGGGGACAACCCGTCTCCATGGAAAACATCCGACGGACCTCGCAGATGCTCAGGAAGCATGGAATAGCGCTCTTCCTCGATGCCTGCAGGTTTGCTGAGAATGCATTCTTCATCAAGAAACGTGAAAAGGGATATGCAAGGAAGAGTGTACGGGAAATTGCCCAGGAGATGTTTTCATATGCCGATGGGTGCACCATGAGCGCCAAGAAAGATGCCCTCGTTAACATGGGCGGATTCCTCGCCCTGAACGACAACACCCTTGCCGAAAAAGCGAGGAACATCCTCATTGTCACAGAGGGCTTCCCGACTTACGGCGGCCTTGCAGGCCGCGACCTGGAGGCAATTGCTCAGGGACTCGAAGAAATCCTCGATGAGCATTATCTGACCTACAGAATCCGGTCGGTGGAATATCTGGGGGAAAAACTTGTGGAACGGGGTATCCCTATTGTCCAGCCCCCGGGAGGACATGCGGTATATTTGGATGCCAAGCGGTTCGTGCCGCATATTGCGCCCGAGCAATATCCCGGCCAAGCTATCGTAGCAGAACTCTACCGAAAAGGGGGAATACGGTCGGTCGAAATCGGAAGCGTGATGTTCGGAAAGACTGATCCGAAGACAGGGAAACTCATCTCCCCGCCAATGGAGCTTGTGCGACTCGCAATCCCGCGGCGTGTCTACACGCAAAGTCACATCGACTATGTTATCGAGGTTGCCCAGGAAGTCTACAAGGATCGAAAGCGCATGAAGGGGATGCGAATCGTCGAAGAACCCCCCGTACTCCGTCATTTCACGGCAAAATTTCGACCGCTTTCGTGAAAAAATCATTGCATCAAACTCCCAAACTTCATACCTTTTTCCATCGCCGTGAATGACGATGATTCGATGTCCTACCTGTGCACATGAAAATGACGAATACGCCACAATCTGCAGCAATTGCAGGGCGTTCCTCCAGAATCGCGTTCCGAATCTCAATCTGTTTGAAACTTCGTGGGGGATCCTCGAATCTCCCCGCGTAACATTCCGGACCATCACGCTCGCTGAACAGAAGAACTATGCGTTTCTTCTGTTTTGCTTCGGGGGTGTTGCCGCATCGTTCTCAATGTTCTGGTACCTGAAGCTCGGCGTCCACTTTGACACACTGATGGATGTTTTGCCGATGGCATTTGGATTTGGCCTGGTACTGGGAGCCGTGGGGGCCGTCGTGGTGTCGGCCCTCTATCAC
>JACQPU010000231.1 GCA_016207365.1 Ignavibacteriales bacterium
CGATCAGGTCGCTCAGGTGCTGAGGGGGAGGACGGATTCCGTTGTAGATGTGCTGAAAAAAGAAATGGAACGGGCCGCCGGGGAATTACGCTTTGAGGAAGCGGCGAGACTCAGGGATAAGATGAAAGCCGTCGAGGTGTACAATGAGAAACAGCGGGTCGTCGATCGAAGAGAGGTGGACCGCGATATCATTGCCGTGGCGGCCCGCGGCGACGATGCCTGCGCGGTGGTGTTCCAGGTACGAAGCGGCAAGGTCCTCGGGAGCAGGCATTTTTACATGACGAACGCGGAGGGAAGGAGCGAAGGACAGTTGCTGGAGGCGGTGCTGGAGCGCTATTATCTGGATTCGGACGATTTGCCGGGCGAGCTGTACCTGTCGGCGCCCGTGGAGTCAGACTCACTTATACAATCCTGGTTGGAAGCGAAACGCCAGGCTTCAGTGTCTCTCGAAATACCGAAGGCCGGGGAGAAGGCGAAGCTGGTCGCGATGGTGAAGAACAACGCTGCGTTGCTCCTTGGCGAGTTGGAACTGCAACGTATGAAGAGGGGCGACTTTGTACCTCATTCGGTAAAAGCCCTTCAGTCCGATCTTCGTCTGCCGGCAGCGCCCCGTCGCATTGAGTGCTTCGATATTTCAAACATTCAGGGAAGTGATGCGGTTGCGTCGCTTGTGGTTTTTGTGGATGGGAAACCAAAGAAAAGCGAGTACAGGAAGTTCAGAATCCGTTCTGTAGAGGGTCCTGACGATTTTGCGAGCATACAGGAAGTCGTCGAACGCCGCTACCGGCGAGTGCTGGAACAAGAGGGCGCGCAGCCTGACCTGATCGTGATTGACGGAGGGAAGGGTCAGCTCTCCAGCGCGGTCGAAGTTTTGCAAAAACTCGGGATGCAGGGAATTCCCGTAATCGGGCTTGCGAAACGGCTTGAAGAAGTATTTGTCCCGGATCAGAGTGAACCCGTCCCCGTGCCGAGAACATCTTCCGGCCTGAAACTGTTGCAACAGATACGAAATGAGGCTCATCGGTTTGCAGTAACCTTCCATCGGACTGTCCGCTCAAAGAGAATTCTCCGGACCGAGTTGGATCTCATCAAGGGAATCGGAAAAGTACGCGCCCGCGAGCTCCTGGAAGTCTTCGGGTCGGTGCAGGGCGTTAAATTCGCGTCCGAGGAACAATTAGCCGATGTCGTCGGCCAAGCTGTCGCGCAGCGGATAAAAGAACACTTCGTGGACGATGCGACTCAGTGAGTCGACAGTGAATGCAGGGACGCGGAGGTTCGCAAAGCTGCCGGGTCTCTACATCCTCTGTGTCCCCACGCATTGAAACTCTTCCTTCTCTTTTGTATAATGAGTAATCCTCCCTTCGTGTCATTCCAGTGTACCGCTAAAAGCGCCGACGTGCGCGCGACCTCCTCATGAAAACAGAATGAAACTCAGAAGTGTGCTTGCCACAATATCCTTCTTAACACTTGCGCTGGCTGGCACTCGCTGCGTTGACCTCCCGTCGTCGCCCATTTTGCCCACCTGGGAAATGCAGGGGAGTATTCCGCTCCTGGATAGGGTGTTCACTGTGGCGGATTTCCGAATGAAAGACACATCGCTTGGTGTTGCTGGGGACGGTGGATTGATTTATGCATCGACGCAGAAATTCGATCCTACCGGCATCGATACGATCTTCGTAGAGCCTGTTCCGGTGACGAGACAACAGACTCTGGGATTCTTTGCTGTGGATGTGCCACCCATCAGAGCTCCGCTCTTCACGTATGACGAGTTCAACCTTCCGCCTCCGCCCGATACCATTTTTCCGCCAGCTTCGTTCACAATTCCGGCACGCAATTTCACGCCAGCGCTGTCGTTCGACTACGTTGAATTTCAGACGGGAACAATAGTGCTCACCATCCGCAATTCCCTGCCTTTTCCGCTGCAGTTGCCGGATCCCCTGATAATCCGGAACAATACAACGGATACCTCCGTAGTGGCGTCGTTCACTTTTCCCGACGCGATTCCGGCGGACACAGGCGTTCGGTCCGCTGGGGCCAGCCTGGTGGGCAAAACCGTCAGGTCAGCACTTCGTCTCCTTGCCGCCGCAGCGGCCACGCCGGGGGGAACGGGTACGATCGATGCAAACGAGGGCCTTCAATTGGAAATTACCATCACAGGAGCGAGCGTCCGCGCATCAAAATCCACCATTCCGGCCCAATCCGTTCCTCCGCAACAACGATCGTTCGTTCTCGACGACTCGGTAACCTTGGTTTCCGCGTTGTTCCGGAAAGGTACCATGACGGTCGAAATTCAGAACGGTGTTGATGTAGATGTCGATGTTTCCATTCGTTTCGTGGAAATGTCCTTGAGATCATCGGGAGCCCCCTACGTTCTCACTCACCACTTCGCCGGCGTTGGAACTCATAGCCAGCCCGTGGACATGTCCGCTCTGAGATTCGGGCCGGCAGCCGATGGTACGGGGACTGTGGCAAACTTCGATGTTGAGCTGACTTTGACCGGGAATTCGGAGCAGAAAGAAATTCGAAGCACGGACGAGGTTCAGGTCAGTATTTTTTCTGCCTCCCCCATTGTTGTGGAGCAGGTCACGGGGAGAATACCTCCAACCACGATAGCAGTGGCTACCGGAGCCTCCGGATTGACCCTTGGAGAGATAGCCCAAAAATTCGAAGGAAATGTTACGTTTGATTCGATTCAGATAGCGATTCAGCTTCATTCCTCTTCCGGTTTTCTAGCTGTTTATAGTGTGTATTTTGTCGGTCGAGACAGGCGCAGTGTGCCGCCCAAAACCGACTCCCTCTACGTACCGCCGCCTGTTGGTTCCTCCCAGCGTCGAATTTTTCCCGCCCAGGGTACCGGCACATCGATTCTCCTCGACAATACCGTTGGTCTGAACACATTTCTGGCAAAGTTCTTTCCGCATTTCCCAGATACGTTCATGATTCGTGGGACGATGACGATGAATCCGGCCGACATATATGCTGCTCCGGAAGGGAAACAGACAGTTTACGACACGAGTAAAGTCTACTCATCTGTCGATGTTCATTTTCCGGTGAGAATTGGAGTCACGAATGCGACGGTGCGCGACACCATTCCGCTGCGGGTCCGGGAAAAATTTCCCCATGAAATGGCAAAATCGACGCGCACTGCAACGATGTTTTTTTCGATCGAGAACGGAATGCCGTTTTCGCTGGTCTTCCAATCTGCCTTGCTCGGGCCGGGTCCCGGCGGGCCTCGGGATACGCTCTTGATGATTCCGACGAACGGACCGAGAACCATTGAGGCAGGTATGATAGGGTCAAACGGCGTTGTCGTTGCGCCGAGTGTGAACAATTTTTCGATCGTGCTCACCGGGCCGGAAGCAGAGGCGTTCGGAAACGGGGAAAGTTTGTCGGCACGATTCGACGTTCAGACACCGAATGGGGGTACCGTCGTGAAGGTCAGAGACACAGATGCCGTCCGACTCAGGGCGTCCGGAAATCTTGTGTATCAGGTGAACAAGCCGTGAGGAGTGTTGTACGAAATAGCGTGGCAGCGCTGGTGATCCTGAGTGCGGGAGTTTCCGCGGGGGAACGGAGTGGCTCACGTGGAATCGGTATGGCCCGGACGGTAAACGGGCCGGCACGGGGGCTCGCCGCCCTCGGCGTCAATCCGGCAAACCTCGGAATGAATGGATATACATTGGTGAGTGCTGAACTTCTTTCGTTCGGATTTCGAACAACCTCTGAAATGATTTCCTATGATCTCTACAATGAATTCTTCACCGGTGTGGCAGGGCCGAACGGCGTTCGCGAACCAAGATATCTGGACGAAGCGGATAAACAGCGGATTCTTTCGCGGTTTCCTGATGGTACGGCGCTGAGCAGCCTTGACCTTGAACTCGTCTCGGCTGGCGTCGCGGCGTACCATCCTTCTCTTGGTGGACTTGCCGTAGCCATCACAGATCGTCTCGGTGTGAATGCTGTCATTCCGAAGGATTTTATGACGATCTTGCTCTATGGGCTGGACCCGAATGGCTCAAGCTATGCATTCGACCGCCTGCGCGCTTCGGCCTGGTGGTTCAGGGAATTTAACGTCTCGTACGGTACCCGCCTGCCGATCTCCCTACCGCCAGGCACGGAACTGTACGGGGGAATCGGGATGAAGTTTATTGCGGGATATGGCTTTTTTGAGACTGAGAGATACAGGGCTGCAGTGGCAAACGAGCCGGTAGGCGGAGGCCAATACGTTGCCCGACTTGATTTCGACTATGTTATCAGAAGATCGGGAGTGGAGATGTTTGATCCGCGAAACAGCGGAGCATTCAGCCTCTTCCCAGCGCCGGCAGGAAAGGGATTCGGAATTGATGTTGGCCTCGCTGCGATTATTCACGGGATTGAAGCACACCTCAGTGTTACGGATATCGGTTCGATTTCGTGGAAAAGAAACACAGTGGAAACATATAGCCGGTATCGCGCTGAATTGACGGATCCTTTCCTCGGTACAATCGAGGACAGCCTCCAGTACGCTGTTCGCGGAAGGAACAGGGCCATAGGAGAATTCTCAGCACCACTTCCAACAAAGCTGCGTGTCGGAATTGTTCTCGAGAGCGGCGCATCTGCCGCGCCTTCGTGGATCCCTACCAACCTCCTGATTGCGGTTGATTATAC
>JACQPU010000240.1 GCA_016207365.1 Ignavibacteriales bacterium
ACCATGACGCATGGTGGAAGCATGAATGAGGGGTTTCAATCCACACGCCTTGGACTGCCTGGAATTCCGTCGGTTGCCGAAGAGCTAATGATCGGACGTGATATCCTCTTGCTGCGATATGTCCCGGCCGCGAAATATCATGTCGCTCATATAAGCACGCGCGGCGCCCTTGAGCTTGTACGATCGGCCCGACAGGAAAAACTGAATGTCACGTGTGAGGTCACTCCTCATCACTTTACATTGACCGATGAGGCTGTCGGAGAATTCGACACAAATACAAAAATGAATCCGCCTCTTCGAACCGCGGATGATGTTCGTGCGTTAAAGGAAGGATTGCGTGACGGAGTTATCGATGTCGTTGCGACAGACCACGCACCGCACACGGTTGACGAAAAGGAAGTGGAATATACCAAAGCTCCGTTTGGCATTGTCGGTCTCGAAACTGCAGTCGGGCTTTCGGTAACGGAGCTCGTGGAACAACGGTTTCTTTCCTGGCCCCAACTCATCGAAAAGCTCTCGGTTAATCCCAGAAAAATCCTCGGTGTCCCGCCGGTCCGCATTGCGCCAGGTGAACTCGCCAACCTTACCTTCATCGACCCTGATGTCGAATGGATCATCAACCCATCAGAATTCCATTCCAAATCAAAAAACTCCCCCTTCAGTGGCCGCCGGCTCAAGGGGAAAGCCCTTGGTATTCTGAATAACGGAAAGGTCTTTCTGGCCGAATAATCCTGCAGGGCGTACAGTTTTCTGAACGCCCATCCCCGCAATAAGACAATTCTTCTTCCACTCCTTCTGCTTTTGAGCGTCTTTGAGCATTGGCACGGCCTTTGACTAAGCAAGCGTATGCATCACATTGTCAAGGGCAGTGCCATGAAATCGCTCATACCCCTCCTTCTTGCAACACTATCGCTCTCTGCCTGTTCGGTGTATGTCATCGACACGATACCGCCTGCACGTCCGACCGGTATCCGGACAATCTCGCTGGATAATGCCGTCCAGATCGACTGGATCCCTAACAGTGAAAGTGATCTCGCCGGATATAATGTATGGGTAAGTGACCGCTACGACGGCCGCTATACACGGATCGGCTCGACAAAACAATCCCAGTTCGTCGATTATGGAGCTCTTAATGGTGTCACTTACTACTATGGCATCACAGCGTATGATTTCGAAGGCAACGAGAGCGAAATGAGCCGCGATGTTGTCTACGACACTCCAAGACCTGAGGGATACGGCGTATTGCTCTACAATTACCTGACGGTGCCGGATCTGGCAGGATATGATTTCTCGACGTACTCTGTTGGACGGTATGACGACACCTTTACCGATGTCTTTTTTGAAAATGCCGGTGGTGTGTTCTATCTCAACGTTTGGAGCGACACCGATATTCAGGATATGGGATATACCAACTCTCTGGATGATATCTCCGTGGCCCCGACTGCCGGTTGGGCACCCTCAGGTTCCGCCGAGGCTATTGTCGGTCACACGTACGTTGTCTGGACATGGGACGATCATTACGCGAAAATCAGGATAACGAAGATTGCCTCCTCGTATGTTGTGTTTGATTGGGCCTATCAGACTGCACCTGCCAATCCGGAACTTTCCCGGGCACAGCCTCCTGGCAGCACCCGGATTCTGAAGCGGAAGTCCTCGGTTTCGCAGTGAGCCGGGTTGTATCCAGTTTCTGACACGGCGCCGCCAATGAGAAGTGGGTTGAAGAGCGAAGATCGGCGGTGCCGTTGTCCTTTTCATAACAATCGAAGCTGCAACGTTGACTTTCTCCCCCCTTTGGGATAATTTTGAGTGCCATGATTCTTCTGACCATGTTTCTCGCGTTTCTTCACGCCGGTGTGAATTCACATGAGTTTGTTGGCAGAGACCTTCCTGGCCCGCACGGGGAAGACGTGCAGGGCGCCGCTCAGATGTCCCCCCGGGAGATCTTCCAGGCAGTCGAACGCGGGATCACGTCGGGAACCATTGGATCGCTTTCTCCGCTGTTTGGAAAACAGGTTTCCATGACAATCCGTGGAAGTGAGAGCGGTGTTTTTTCTTCCGCGCAGGCTTTGACGATTCTCAAGAATTACTTCTCTGGGAAAAAACCTGCGCAGTTCTCTTTCACCCGCGTGGTTGACGGCACCTCCAACCCCTATGCAACCGGGCGGATGACATTCGTATCCCGGGGGAACAAGGAGTCCGTGCAGGTTTACGTCTCGCTCACGCGTCAGGACTCCGACTGGGTTCTCAGTCAGTTTAACCTCTACTGACGTGCCCATGCGCGAAGTATCTCACACTCCGCCGCGCATCGTTTGGTGGGCTCTTCTCTCGTTTCTTCTCCTCATTGCGCTTATTGGCCTGGGTGAGCTTGGATATACGGAATACCTGACGTCTCGTTGGACCGAGCTACGCGTCGAGCGGGAAATCGGGCTGCGGGATCAAATTCAACGTCGCTTCCTCGAACACGTCGGATCACTTCGGCGTGTGGCATCCGTAGTTGCCCGCGACAGCATGCTGCTTACCGATCTCATCTCCAACGACCCTCAGCAAGTCCTGAGCGGTTATCACCGACTCAACCGTTTTGCCAATCAGACGGGTTTCGGCCTCGAGATCGTCGATCCCAATGGGACTCCCGTCGCCTGGAGTGGATCGGGAATCTCGACTGAGATTGACCCTGCGGACAACGGCGATAGCTCGGCGTTTGTCAACGCATCCGGCCTTCGGTCGTTTCTCTCTGTTTCGGCACGCAGTGCAACGGCGGGACTGATCGCGATTGCATCCGAAGCGTTCAACATTCATGGTGCCGTTTCGGAGCGCTTTGTGCCGCTTGAGAGCTTTCGGCACGCCCTGAGCAACGAGCTGGGACAGGATGTGCTCATCGTCAATGCTCAGGATCCTCCGTCATCGACCGATGAACGACGGCTACGCGTACCATTACTGGATGACACGGGACGACGCGTGGCGACCGTACTCGTGGATGCCCCGGCGCTTGAATCAGAGATCCTTGGTGTGCAATCGATTGTCTCGGCCTGGATGGGCCTTCTGGCTTCAGGTGCAGTAACGATTCTTGGAGCGCTTCTGTATCTTCAGGTCGTGGTAATCCGTTCCGTAATTGTCCGCCTCGCTCTTTTGATAGGGCTTCTTTGGCTCGTAAGGTTTTCATGGCTGTGGATGAATGTCCCCTCAGCACTTGTCGGCGGCTGGATTTTCGATCCTGCTGTCTACGCCTCACTGTTTGGAGGTGGGGCGGCCTCTTCTCTCGGGGAACTCAGTATAAGCGCAACGACGGTTCTTCTCACCATCCTCCTTACCCGTCGGGAGCTTCAAAGGATTCCAAACCTCCACATGCATTCCCGTTTCCTGAATATTTCCGTCCTGCTCGCGGCAGCTTTTGGTCTTGGATTGGGACTGAATATTGCTGTGCGGGCTTATGGGGCCTCACTTCGGAGCTTTGTCTACGATTCCACGCTGAAGTATGTCAATCCTTCCGAAATTATCCCTTCCGCTCCGGTTATTCTGATGCACGCGAATATTCTCGTGCTCACCGTCGCCCTGATCCTGCTGTTTGTCGCCATCCTGAATGTCATGGAAGCCCTGTATCGAACGATTCGGCCTCATGCCCGGGCGGTGGAACTTCTCCTCGTGATCGGCGTACTCTATACGATCGCTGTTGTTACCTTTGGCGCATTTGATCGCGTCCCCCAGGTCCCATTGTACATTCCTTTCGCTCTCTTTGCGATTGCACTCGTGGTTGAGCCGGTGGTACACAAGAGGGGCTTAGGACGGCCGTTGGTTCTGAGTAGTATTGTCGTTGCCGCGTTCGTTATTTCAGTACCGGTTTTGGACATGAAGATTCATGAAAAAGAGGGAGATCGTCTTCGGCTTTATGCAAGCGAGCTCACACAGCCGGTCGATGCGTGGCTTTCCTTCGTGACCACGGAAAGCTTCCGTTCCGTGCGGGAATCCTATCGCGAGGTGGTTGCAGCCGATGAACAAGAAAGAGCAAATCCGGGTGCGTTCTTGTTGTGGACACGAACGCTGATGAGCGGGGAAGGATACAACTCGGCGCTCGCCTTGTATGATGGAGCCGGACGCGAACTGGACCGGTTCGCTGTGGGGATGACAACGTATGAGCAGACAGAACTGCTGCACCGGCTGTTCGATGTGGACGAGGACGTTCTCAATGTTGTGGAGCGACGCGTGCCGGGAGGGTTGATCAAGTACTACGGTCTGTGGGGATCCATCCGCGATGCGGATGACAAGCCTGTTGCGTTTGGCGCCTTGATCCTTTCCGCCAGCGAGCAGGCGCTTTTTCGGGGCGAGGCTCCTGTTCCGCTCAGGCCCTTCGGGACAGCTGAGATCGGATTGTTGAACCAATCCATTGTCCTCACCGAATATCAGGATGGTCGACTGGCGGCATCAAGTGACATGATCCGCCACACAGGGCCGGACCTGCCCGAAGAGGTGGAAGAATTGTTTGCCTCGGGAAACCGTGAAGTGAAGCTTCTGGAGCAGATCAATGGCCGGTCGTTTGAAATCCTGTACGTCCGTGACGATTCGCGGCCGGGTCGCATCATCGGGATTAGCCTTGAGGAGGTCGGTTTCCGCTGGCACCTGTTCAACCTTGTCAAGGTGGCAATTCTTTACGCGGCAGTTCTCGGCCTCGCGATCGGCACCATCCTGGCGGCAGATTGGAATCGGTATCGAACGACCTTGACTGGATTTCGGGGAAGGCTTATTGTTGCATTCCTTGTCGTCGCCATCGTACCCTTATTTCTGTTTGCTTATTATAACAGGGAATTTGCCCGCGAGCGACAGGAGCTGAGAATGACCGGCCGTCTGCACGAGGATTTGAAGTTGGTCAGCCAGAGAATTGTGAACACCGTGTCGGATGAGGAGGATTTTCTATGGGGGATCAACGATGACTTTTGTGAGGCAACGGGATCGGAGTTCGGCGTGGATTTCAGTGTGTTTCGGAGGGAGAGGATTCTTGCAAGCAGCAGACCGGAACTGTACACGTCAGGACTTGTTGAACCGCGTCTCCCCGGTGACGTGTTCGCGAAGGTTGTTGTTGCCGGCATTGGCTATGCTCAGACGAGCGAGTCCATCGGAGATTTGACGTATGAGGTTGGTTACGTGCCCCTTATGCTCGGCGGCCGTCAGTTGGGTGTTGTTGCAGTGCCGGCGTTGTTCCGACAGAATGAATTTGAGGCTGAAGTGGCCGAAAGAAACGCGTTTACGCTTGCAGTGTACAGCATTCTCGTGCTTCTGACGGTGATCGTTGGCGTCATTCTTGCGAACCAGCTTTCGCAGCCCGTTCGGGATCTGACGAAAGCTGCGCATGCGGTCGGTGAGGGCGATCTCGATGTTCGGGTGGGCCGCGAAGGCTCCGGCGAGCTAAAGGAGCTTGTGCGGACGTTCAACGAAATGGTTGCGGAACTGAAGAAGAGCAGGGAGGAACTGCGAAGGGGCGAACGCGAACGGGCATGGAAAGAGATGGCCAAACAGGTCGCTCATGAGATCAAGAATCCCCTGACGCCCATGAGACTATCGATTCAGCATCTCCGGACGGCGTACCGGGACAAGGCCCCGGAGCTGGACAAGCTCGTCGAGGATGTTGCACATACGCTCATCGATCAAATCGACGCCCTCTCGCGGATTGCCACAGAATTTTCTTCATTTGCGCGGATGCCCGAGCGCCGGTTTGAGCGTGTCGACGTTCACCAAATGCTTCTGGAGTCCCTCCAATTGTTCAGCGCCATGGAGGGAATTGAGATGAGGCAACGCTTCGCCGACGCCAAACCCATGCTTGTTGCGGACCGCGAGGAACTGAGACGCGTCGTGATCAATATTATCAGGAATGCTGTTCAGGCCATGAACCAACGAGGTACGATCACGGTGAAAACAATTGTGCACGGTAATCGTTGCACGATAGAGATTGCCGATACAGGTCCCGGGATTCCGGAAGACCTTCAAGCCAGGGTCTTTGAGCCGAACTTTTCGACCAAGACTGACGGTATGGGTCTGGGTCTGGCCATGGCGCGAAACGTCATTGAGGATCTGAACGGAACGGTTACGCTCAGAAGCACACTGGGAGGTGGTACCACGCTGATTCTCACGTTGCCAACTGTTCCAACAAATCCATGAGCGATGGAAGCCACACCCATTCCCTTTTTAGTCCTTTTCCATTTGAAATTGTTTGGAGTTTGGTCATTGAAATTTGGAACTTGCAGTGACGAATACTGTCCGATTGGTTTATCCTTCCATCTTCACTGCATTTCATAATGTTCGCTGCGCAGTCAGCACCCGGCAAGGGGGTGTCAGTGCGGATCCGTACGGGATGAATCTTAGCTTCAGTGTTGGAGATCGGAAGGAAGAGGTCGAGGAGAATCGAAGACGGTTCTTTGCGGCGTTACGCATTCCGTCAGACCGCCTGGCATTTCCCCAACAGCATCACTCCGCAAATGTTGCTGTTGCCGAGGAGCCCGGAGCATTTGAAACAACTGATGCTCTCGTGACCAATCGTCCGAATCTCTGGCTTGTTGTAACCGTGGCCGATTGCATTCCATTGTTTCTGGTTGATCCCGGGAGGAATGTCGCAGCTGTGGTTCATGCCGGATGGAAAGGGTCGGTCTCGAAGATAACGGGAAAGACGGTTGCGGTAATGAGAGATGAATTTGGCAGTGTGCCGAAGGATCTTTTTGCATATATTGGACCTTCCGCGG
Organism: Ignavibacteriales bacterium; assembly: GCA_016207365.1. Classification (GTDB taxonomy): domain Bacteria; phylum Bacteroidota; class Ignavibacteria; order UBA10030; family UBA10030; genus JACQPU01. Next base: position 6,723 of record JACQPU010000240.1, read on the forward strand.
GTGCCTGCTGCTACGAGGTTGGGAAAGAAGTGGCGGAACAATTTGAAAGGCATGTCGTAACGTCCAGAGGAACGCGGCTGTATCTGGACCTGAAGCGTGAGAATCTGAACCAGCTGGCGTCAGCAGGGTTGACGGCATCCAACGTCGAAATAAGTCCGGATTGCACCATTTGCGGTTCCGATTTGTTTCATTCTTATCGGAGGGATAAGGAACGGTCCGGTAGAATGATGGGAGTGATCGGCATAAAGCCCATGAGAGACGGGATAATGGAATCCTGGAAAAATGGAGAAAAGCGATCGCGGTAGATCCGAGCCCTCCAACAATTCACAATTTATGATCACTATTCACAATCCTGATCCCTCAAGTCCATGTGCGGCATAGTCGGCTATATTGGTCCTAAGGATTCTCTCCCCATCGTGCTTGAAGGTCTCAGAAGAATGGAGTACCGCGGTTACGATTCCGCCGGCGTGGCTGTAGTGCACGGAGGAACAATTCATATCCGGAAGAAATCGGGCAAGGTGGCGGAGCTGGAGACGATAATTCGGACTGAAGATGGGCTTCCGCCTGCAAATGTCGGCATGGGTCATACCCGGTGGGCGACCCATGGCGAGCCAAACGACGTAAATGCTCATCCGCATTGGGATTGTGGGAAACATATTGCCGTTATTCACAACGGCATTATTGAGAATTTCCGGGCCCTCAAAACAAAGCTCGTGAGAGACGGGCATGTGTTCACAAGTGAAACTGATACCGAGGTTCTTGCCCATCTCATTGAGCATTTCTACGCCAGGACAGGGAGTGTTTTTTCGGCGGTGAAGCTGGCGCTCAACGATGTGGAAGGGACGTACGGCCTTGTTGTCGCATCGACTCATGAGCCGGACCGGCTGATTGCCGCGCGGATGGGGAGTCCGTTGATCATAGGCGTTGGGG
>JACQPU010000019.1 GCA_016207365.1 Ignavibacteriales bacterium
CACTTCTCACGTCTCACTTTTTTTGTAACTTGCTTTTTACCTGCAATATTGCTACGTTATTCAAACCACCGCACAACTCACCTTATGTCCAACAAGTGTTGATGGAGCGTGACGGATTTGTACTTCGCATAACCGATCAAACCGCCGTCGAAGCCCCTCCACACCACGAACCCGCGCTTCAAGAGGTACCTCGCCCCGAACCCGCAGGAAAAGACGTTAAACGCTATCACCGGCTGAAGCTCCTCACGGGTTTGATCCACACGGCGTTTGTTTTCGGTTTCACCCTTGCCCTTGTGGCAACCGACCTCTCAAGAACAATCGAATTCTCAGCCCGGGGCTGGTTTGCGAATGACTATGCCGTCCTGCTTGCCTTCGCTGCCGTTGTCGGCATTCTCGAATCGATTCTCAGTTTTCCTCTTCGCTATTATTCGGGCTACTTCCTGGAGCACAAGTACGGCCTTTCCAACCAGTCGTTTGGGGCCTGGCTGTGGGAGAAGATCAAGGGTATGCTGGTGGGTTTCCCCCTCATGGTGCTCCTCCTTGTGACTCTCTATTTTTGCTTGAACAGCTTCGGTGCCTTGTGGTGGCTGCCGGTGGGCGGCATCATGTTCGTGTTTTCCATTTTGCTTGCCCGTCTTGCTCCGGTTGTAATCTTTCCGCTCTTCTATAAGTTCAAATCCCTGGATGAATCTCCGCTCCGGGCTCGCCTTCTTGTCCTCTGCAACAAGGCCGGTATCGCGGTCAAAGGCCTTTTCGTGTTCAACTTGAGCAAAACCACCAAGAAGGCCAATGCGGCGTTTACGGGAATCGGACGCGCAAAACGGATCATTCTGGGAGACACGTTAGTAGCGAATTTTACGGATGATGAAATCGAAACGATCTTTGCCCACGAGCTCGGTCATCAGACAATGAACCATCTCTGGAAAATGATGGCGATTGGCACGCTGACGACGTTTCTTGGACTTTTTTGCACAGCGTTGCTCCACGATGCGAGTCTGGCCTGGTTCGGGTTTGATGCGCGGAGTACCATTGCTGCCCTGCCTCTTCTGGGTCTGTGGCTCGGACTATATTCCTTCGTGACTGCACCGGTGACGAACATGATTTCCCGGGCGCATGAGCGACAGGCCGATGTGTACGCGGTCAAACTTTCGGGAAACAAGGGCGCGTTTCTGAATGCCCTGAACAAGCTGGGGCGGATGAACATGGCCGATAACGCACCGCATCCGGTCGTGGAGTTCCTGTTCTACAGCCACCCGTCCCTCGAGAAGCGTATCCGGGCGGTGGGGGTGCTGTGAGGTGGCAACGTGATTACGCTGTTCAAAGGCTTTCTTGTGCTGCTGGTGGCGATCCCGTACTCGATTCTCGCTTTGGTGTCGATTCCGCTCGATCGCTCCGGCAAAACGTATCACATGTGCGCCCGGCAGTGGTCGAAGTTCATTTTGTGGATATTCGGCGTCAGAGTTTCCGTGAAGGGTCTCGAGCACATCGGTAAAGGCAGCGTGATCTACGCCTCCAATCATGCGAGTTGGTTCGACATTCCCGCTGCCGTTGCGGGCATTCCGGATGACATTCGGATCATGCTCAAGCGCGAGCTTACCTACGTACCCATCTGGGGCTGGGCGCTGAGGTACGGACCGTACATTGCCGTGGATCGCACGAGCCCCAAGGATGCCCTTCGGAGTCTGGACAAGGCGGCGGAGCAAATCCGCAGCGGGGCGTCGGTCCTGCTGTTTGTCGAGGGAACTCGGACAAGGGACGGAAAACTTCAGGCCTTCAAGCGAGGAGCCTTTGTGCTTGCATTGAAATCCGGCGTGCCGGTTGTACCTGTGACCATCAATCACAGTTTCAGAATTCTGCCAAAGGGATCCCTGAAAATCCGTCCGACCGATATTGAAATCATTATCGATCGGCCTATCGAGACATCCGCGTTTGCCGGGAGAGACGGGGAAGCAGCGCTGATGAAAGAAGTGCGATCGACCATCGAACGGAATCTTGTCGAACCAGGAGGCTTGGAGGTATGAGCGTAACGATTAAAGATGTTGAACACATTGCCAGACTGGCCCGACTGGAGTTTTCTCCGGCGGAAAAGGAAAAGTTCACACATCAGCTCAATCGGATCCTCGAATATGTGGGGAAACTGAACGAGCTCGATACGTCAAATGTCGAGCCGTTGTCGCATGTTATTGAGTTGGAGAATAAGATGAGGGAGGATGTCGTGAGGCCGGGACTGAGTTCGGAAGAGGCGCTGAAGAATGCTCCGGCGAAGACAGATAAGTTTTTTAAAGTACCGAAGACGGTGAAGGGGGACGAGGGCTCATGAAAGAACTTGGAGTGAGACGCGGCTCGCTTCTTACGACACGAGAATAACAATGAACATTATTGGCGTCATACCAGCCCGCTACGCGTCGCAGCGTTTGCCGGCGAAACCGTTGATCGACTTGCTGGGCAAGCCCATGGTGCAGTGGGTGTATGAGCAGGCCAGGAAAGCCCGCAGGCTTGATCGTGTGTTGGTGGCTACCGATGATGCGAGGATCGAAAGAGCTGTCAAGGCATTTGGGGGCGAGGTGCTGGTAACTTCGGCGCAGATCAAGAGCGGAAGCGACCGCGTTGCGGCGGTGGCGCAATCGGTGCCCTGTGATCTTTATGTCAACATTCAGGGTGATGAACCATTGATTCCTCCCGAGCTGATCGATGAGGCTGTCGATGCCTTGCTCAACGATCGCGATGCCGTCGTTGGTACCATGGCCCGAAAACTGGATTCGGCAGAGGACCTGAATAATCCGGCCGTCGTCAAGGTTGTGTTTGATCGTCGAGGTCATGCGCTCTATTTTTCCCGCTCTGCCATTCCGCATGTGCGCGATCAGAACGATCATATGCGATGGCTGTCGTCAGCGCCTGTGTATAAGCACATCGGAATCTATGTGTTTCAAAGGGATTTTCTCCTGCGCTTTGCAACAATGGAGGAATCGCCTCTTGAACGCGCCGAAAAACTGGAGCAGCTCAGAATTCTGGAAGCCGGGGAAACCATCGCGGTGGGAACAACCGGCCATGACAGCATTCCCGTCGACACTCAGGCCGACGTGGAGCGTGTCGCCCGGATATTGAAATCGTCATCACCCAAATCCGTCTTGTCGAAAGATTCCGCCCATGGCCCGTAGCCGCCCCAAATACGTTTTCATCACCGGCGGCGTGGTCTCGTCGCTGGGCAAGGGGATCGCCGCGGCTTCGCTCGGCTTGCTGCTCAAATCCCGCGGACTGCGCGTGACAATCCAGAAATGCGATCCGTACATCAATGTTGACCCGGGCACCATGAACCCGTTTCAGCATGGCGAAGTGTACGTGACTGATGATGGTGCGGAGACGGATCTTGATCTTGGCCACTACGAGCGGTTTCTCGACGTGAGCATGACCCGTCAGAACAACGCTACAACCGGACAGATCTATTATGAGGTCATCACACGCGAGCGGCGCGGGGATTACCTGGGCGCCACCGTGCAGGTGATTCCGCATATCACCGATGAGATCAAACGGAGGATCGCGGCGGTGGGCTCATCGGGCAACTACGACGTTGTGATCACGGAGGTTGGTGGCACCGTGGGCGATATTGAAAGCCTGCCGTTTCTGGAAGCCATCCGCCAGTTTACTCTGAACGTCGGACACCGCAACGCGGTCAATATTCACGTGACGCTCGTGCCCTACATTCGCTCGGCGGGCGAACTGAAAACGAAGCCGACACAGCACAGTGTGAAAACGCTTCTCGAAATCGGTCTCCAGCCCGACGTGCTGATCTGCCGTTCGGAGCGGCCGCTTTCGCTTGACCTCCGCGAGAAAATCGCGTTGTTTTGTAACGTTGAGTCGCGATCGGTGGTCGAAGGCCGGGATGTCGGATCGATTTACGAGGTGCCCCTGGTTTTTGAACGGGAAAAACTCGACGACATTGTACTCCAAAAGCTGGACCTAAAGCGCCCGAAGGCAGATCTGAAACGGTGGATCAGGTTTGTCAATCGCGTGAAGAATCCGAAGGGCAGGGTGACGATCGGCGTGTGCGGGAAGTACACCGATCTGCTCGATGCGTATAAGAGCATCAACGAGTCGTTTGTACATGCCGGGGCGGAGAACGACGTCGCTGTGGATCTGAAATGGATCAAGGCGGAGCAGCTTGAGCAACAGGGAACGGACGGATACCTTGATGGAATTGATGGATTGCTGGTACCCGGAGGATTTGGTGAACGTGGCGTGGAGGGAAAAATTCTTGCGATCCGGCATGTGCGAGAGCGCAAGATCCCATTCTTCGGCATTTGTCTGGGTCTCCAATGCGCCGTGATCGAGTTTGCGCGGAATAAATGCGGACTGGAGGGCGCGAACAGTACGGAGTTCAGGAAAACAAAGCATAACGTGATCGATCTGATGCTCGATCAGAAGAAGGTCAGGGAAATGGGCGGCACGATGCGGTTGGGAGCATATCCGTGCGCAATTACCAGGGGGACGAAGGCGTACGCGGCGTATCGGAAAGAGCTTATTTACGAGAGGCACCGGCACCGGTATGAGGTGAACAACAAGTTCCGCAAGATTCTGAATGAGCATGGAATGATCTTCAGCGGCGTTTCGCCGGATAATTCCCTTGTGGAAATGATCGAATTCCCCGATCATCCATGGTTCGTCGCGGGACAGTTTCATCCCGAACTGAAATCCAGGGCCGTGAATCCGCACCCATTGTTCAGGGACTTTGTCAAGGCAGCGAAGGAATATCGAGAAAACCGGCACGATTGAAATGCTTGGTTAAGGCAGATGCGTAGTTTAGCTATTGCCATGTCCTCCCACATGGATTATCCCTCAAAAAGCTCTTTTCTTATAACATGTGGAAGGAAGAATGACGTCCAAAGTATTTCTCGGTGCCGTTGTGGTTGTGATTCTGTTGTCGGGCTGCAGCGCCGCGTCAAGACTCCGTTCCTCCCACGGAAATAAATATCGGTATACGTACAAACTGATTGATCCAGCTCCTGCGAGCCGCCTGTCGTACCAGGACCAGCGGATCAAGATCCAATTCCGCCTCGATGACGCGGCCATCCGCTTCCGTCTTCAGAATCTCTCTCCGGTACCGTTCAAGATCAAGTGGGACGAAACCTCCATCGGCGTCAAGGGTCGCTACTTTGCCGTTAGAAATACCCGTACGTTCTACGCGTCCACCCATCGGGACAACGCGGCCCCCATCATTCCGCCTACCGGCTACGTTATCGACATGGCGATTCCGTCAGAGAACATCTCGTATGTCGGCTCCGGGTGGAAGGAAAAGGATCTTCTTCCGACAACCGACCGTAATTCGCGGGCAATGAACGAGCGGATTCTCAGAAACAAAGGGAGCAGGGTGGAGCTGGTATTGCCGATTGACGCGGGTGGGGAGATATGGCCCTACACATTCCGGTTTGAAGTGACTTCAGTGGATTCACTGGCCTGGGAGCGCTACAGGACTCCCCGCCGCCCTCCGCGGCCAGCCCCCCCTGGAGGCTCCCCGGCCTCGGCCCAGAAGGAGGACTACATTGTCTCTGCGGTCATTGTTGCGGGTGTACTGGGGGTAGCGGCTGTTCTTTTGACACAGAAGAAGGATCCACCTGCCGAGTAAGAATCGGGAGTAAGGAGAAGGCCTCGCTTCTCACGTCTCACGATCTTGTTCTCTATCGTGCTAATATCATCTTCTTCGTCTGTACGCTTGATCCTGCCTGTACTCTGACAAAATAGACCCCTGAGGGCACCTGAATTCCGTGTTCGTCGGTGCCGTTCCAGACCGCCATGTGTGATCCCGCGGACTTATCTTCTTCAATTACTCTTTTCACTTCCCGCCCCGCAATGTCATAGATCAGAAGACGAACGGTGCTTTGGCGGTCGAGCGTAAAGGGGATTGTTGTCGTCGGATTGAATGGATTGGGATAGTTTTGACCCAGGACAACCGCGTCATCCGAGTTATTAAACCATTCGAGATCGGCCAGTGCGGCTGGGATGCTTTGTGCGTCGGGGCTTGCGATCACAACTCGGCTCAAGGACAAACGGCCGGAGCCGGATGAGACGGCGACTGATGCTATGGTGCCCTCTCCGGCGGGGAGCGAATGAATTCCTGTTCTGAGAATCACAACATTGATGGTTGATTCGTCAACCTTGTGTGTGGACATTTGCCAGAGCGGTGTGCCGGTCCGAATGCCTTGCGAAATGCCGCCGAGCGTTACACCGTCTCCGGTTATCGTGAATTGAATCGCAGCAACATCCTGATCGTTCATAAGAAGAACATTAATCTCGGAACCTGTTGCTTTCTGGAGTTTCAACATGGTCTCAGAAAGCGCTGGTGACGAAACTGCCAGGATAAGTGCAAATGGGATATATCGGCTTGTGTTTGTCATGCCCCCCAAGGTGCACGCCACATACCAATCCGACCGTGGAACCCTGCGAATGTTTCTCTCTAGATAACCCGTTTGGAGTCAACGATTTAAACGGAAACGCCTCGAAAAACATGTTTTGCCTGCGCTTCTTCTCTTTGTAAGTTCTACAACAAGGCGTTTTTTAATGAACCGGAAAAAGGCTCCGGAGGGCAAAAAAGTTTCAGGTTCCTCGCCGAACCTGCCCGACTGACCGAGATGAAGGCATCCATCAGTCGGTCAGGCGGGCGACCGTCCAATGAATGTCGTTGAAGTTCGGTCGGGCTGGCAAGTTTCAGGATCAAGGTTGTGACAACGCGGATCTACTCTAAAACCCAAGTATCCCTTGAACCTGAAACCGCCTATGTGTCCCCCGTCATATCCCCTTCATTCCCCCTCTCCTTACATTCTGTAAGTACGTATAGACCCCGCGACGGGGCATCTCCCAACCAACAAGGATTCCTCCCATGAAACACATCCTTCTGGTGGAAGATGAGGAAATGCTGGTCGATGTACTCGCCACTGTCCTGCAGGAAGAGGGCTTTGTGGTCCGCAAATCCACATCTGCCGAAGAAGCGCTCAAAGTTCTCCCCGGTTTCCGGCCTGATCTCATCATTTCGGATATCAGGCTCCCAGCCATGGATGGGTTCTCCATGCTTGAAAATATCCGGTCAGACAAGAAAAACCCGCCTGTACCGTTCATTTGTCTTACTGCTCTTGATGACAGCGTGAGCGAACAGCGGGCCAAAACGCTCGGCGCCACAGCGTATGTGACCAAGCCGTTTGATATCGACGACCTCGTTAAACTTGTCAAAAGGATACTCTAGCAGTTCGAGGTCCAAAGTTCAAAGCCTGCCCGCCGAAGCGCAGCGTAGGCGGGTTCAAGGTCTTTGAACCTAAACCTTAAACTTTGAACTGCCAGCCTTTTCGTGGATTTCTCTAAGGCCGCAAGGCCTTCCTCCCAGAGCGCCGGCGGCTGCCAGTACGGGGCCGCCGGTGTATTTTTACAATTGAAAATGAAAGATTCAAAATTAAAAAGGGGTTTTTGCACTGTTTTGGAATTTCTAATTTTGAATTTCGAATTGTCTGGGAACTTCCCCCGCCTTCACCGCGTTCTAAGTATGTCTCAATAAACCACCTGTAGTGTACCGTTCCGAAAGGAGGTATTATGAAGCGTATCATGTCGGTCCTGATGGCCGGGATGCTGACCATGGCGATGGCAAGCCTGTCGGCAGCCCAGGACACCAAACAGGACGCCAAGAAGGACGCGAAGCAGGAAATGAAGAAGGACATGAAGCACGAGATGAAGGAAGGTGCGATGGGGATGACGTCCTTCGACTGCGCGCCCGAATGCGGTTTTAAGGTCCGGAGTCACGACGCCGGTGAAGCCATGGAGATGGGCAAGATGCATGCAAAGAAAAAGCATGGCAAGGACCTGGGTGACGAGGATGCCAAGAAGATGATGAAGACGGAGAAGAAGGAAATGAAGGAGGAGATGAAGAAGATGTAAACGAGATTGTCGGGTTCCCGACCACTTATAGCCCCGCGTGCCATCGCGGGGCTTTTGTTTGCTATCGAACGGCAGGAAGAAAATTTGAAGCACGAATATCGAAACCCGAAACAATAACGAAATCCGAAGTTCGAAATAGCAGGGGATCGATCCTTAGAATTTCGTATTTGGAATTTGTTTCGAATTTTGTAATTCGAATTTCGTGCTTTTTCTTCCTCTGATGCCTATATTGCTCCCTAATGGCATCCGGTTCCGCCCAATCTCCGCTTCAATACATTAAAGGCTTTGGCCCCGCCCGCGCCGCCGCCCTTCGTAAAGCCGGAATCGAAACCGTACAGGATCTCCTCTATTACTTCCCGCGCGGATACATCGACCGTCGAACTACACTTCCCATCAAAGATCTTCGCCGCGCAGTCTCTGCAGGTGAGCCGGTGACCGTTATTGGAAGGATCATCCGTCAGGAGGCCCGGCGGTCAAGGCGCTCGAACCGCGTCGTGTTTTTTCTCGCGCTCGAGGATGATTCAGGCGTTGTGCAGTGCGTCTGGTTCGAAGGTGTGAAATACTACAGAACGATGTTCGAAACGGGCGAGATGCTTGCAGTCTCCGCAATACCGACACTCGACAAGCTTGGCCGTCCGCAGTTTGTCCATCCGGAATTCGACCGACTGCGCGGAAAAGAGGAGGAGGATGAACCTGACTGGAACGCGATGGTCAATACCGGGGGCATGATCCCCAAATATTCTTCGGGCTCCGATCTTGCCAATGCGGGTCTCGACAGCCGCGGATTCCGGCGTGTCATTCGCTCGGCTCTCCGAAGTCACGGCTCCATAATCGGGGAGATTGTTCCAGCCGGGATCCGGAAACAACAGCGTCTGATGGATCTGCGCGCGGCGATCAGTGCGATTCATTTTCCGGAAAACCCGGTTGAGTTGGCTGAAGCCCAACGGCGTTTGAAGTTTGATGAGTTGTTCTTTCTGGAACTGATGATGGCGATGCGGAAGAGGAATCGAAGGGAGTCCGTCAAGGGAATCTCGTTCACGATCGAAAGTCCTCTCGCGCGCACACTCGTCGAATTCCTGCCGTTCGATCTGACAACCGCTCAAAAGCGCGTCATCCGGGAAATCACGGGGGATATGAAACGCGCGGAGGCCATGAACAGACTTCTGCAAGGCGACGTCGGAAGCGGCAAGACCATCGTCGCATTGACGGCGATGCTGGTTGCGGTGGACAACGGCTATCAGTCCGCGTTCATGGCGCCGACGGAAATCCTGGCCGATCAGCACTACAGAACCCTGGTTTCGTTCCTTCAGGGAATCCCCGTGAACATCAGGCTGTTGATCGGGGGGCAGAAGAAGAAGCTGCGGGATGATGTTCTTGAAGATGCCCGGAGCGGACGTGGGAATATCATCGTGGGTACGCATGCATTGTTGGAAGAGAATGTTGAATTCGCACGCCTTGGGTTGGTTGTGATCGACGAACAACACAGGTTTGGGGTGATGCAGAGGGCCGTGTTGAGGCAAAAGGGATTGAATCCCGACGTGTTGGTCATGACCGCCACACCAATTCCCCGCACGCTGGCCATGACGGTGCACGGTGATCTCGATGTTTCGATCATTGATCAGA
>JACQPU010000259.1 GCA_016207365.1 Ignavibacteriales bacterium
GCAAGCCCCTTGTCGGTCCCCTCAAAGGCATCTGGTCGGTACGTGTCGGAGAGTACAGGGTCTTGTATGAATTTGATGAGATGACAGTGATCGTGCTGACGGTGAATCATCGGAGAGAGGCGTATCGGTGAAGAGGAACTCGTAGGGCGCAGGCTTACCTTGTCAAGGTTTCCGAGCCTGGCAAAGTAACTTTGACAAGGTATGCAAGGTTGTTTCGAATCAAAATTCTTCGTTGTGTGAATCCCGCCGCTTTGTGGCGGGAACGTAATTTTAGAATTTTCAGAATTGGTGTGCTGTGAATCATCCCAATCTTCCGCCGTTTCAACGCAGAACTCAGGAATTAGCGTATCAGTTCAATCGCGACGAGCGATTCTGGCGTTCCCTCGCCGGCAGGCGTCGGCTTCGGCGCAAACTCATGCCCTGGCTTACGCGCAAAGAGCACCAGGCCCTTGACCGTCTCGAGTTCTCGCGCCTTCGGCCGCCGGATGATTGTATCGCGCGGTAATTCTCAGTAAACGGTGAAAGGGAAATGGTGAACGGTCTATCTAGCCACCGTTCGCCGTTTACCATTCAACATGCTCAATCACCGCCTCGGCTTCAACTCCCACAGCACATTCACAATCTTCCACTCTCCCTTCCATTTCGCCATGTGCATGTAATCGATCCAGCCCGACATAATGGCCTTGACACTCGCGGTGTTCTCATAGATGTCCAGAACAAACACATCCTTCTGCTGCTGCTCTTTCGGTGTATCTTTGCCGCCGCGGCGCGTGTTTTGAATCAATTGCGTGGCCCCCATGTTGCCGAGCCACTGGTTGCCGCTCGTGTCCCTCAAAACGATCCTCTTCGCAAGCTCGGGATGAAGGGCTTTGGCCATGCGCCCGGGATTGCTTTCGTACCAGCCCTCGACATAATTCAGAGCGGTTTCTCTGATGGCGGCCGTATCGGCGGCAGTCTGGGCACTGGCCGCGACATAGAAGAGAATCATTGAGAGAAACACAGAAATAGTTCTCACGACGGGCCTCCTGAGAGTGTGTGGAATGGTTTGTTTACGGACCTGGAGGCGAAAAGTTTGGGGCTACCGAAATGCCCCCTTGCCTCGGACCCTGCCAAATCATTACCTTTGGATGAAATCCAAGCGGAGGAGTTATGGCAAAAGCACAACGTATTACTGCATTTTCCATGAGTCTGCAGGACCGGCCGGGGGCTCTCTTTGAGCTGATGAGAACATTCAAAGAGAAAAAGGTCAATCTTGCCGGCGTATGGGGTTACACGATGAGTCCGGGCCAGGCCGAGGTCCTCATTGTTGGCAAAGACGCGGAAAAGGTCCGTGCCGTGCTGAAATCCAGTGGAGCCAGTTTCATGGAACGGGCGGGATTCTACGCCAAGGGAGCCGACAAAATCGGCGCGCTTCTCGGCAGTCTCGAGGCTCTCTCGAATGCCGGCGTGAATCTGGATGCAGCCAATGCCATCGCGGTCGGAGGGAAATTCGGCTGTTACCTGTGGGTGAAAGAAGAAGACGTGCAACGGACCGAAGCGGCGCTGGCGAAGTAGTGATCAGGCTCTTCCACTCGCCCAGAGACCAGATTTAAGAGAGCAACCATCAGGACACTGGGTTTTCTTCGTCCTCTTGCCAATTCACGGGATTGTTCCGTATGTACAGACGAATGCGATCCAGTTCGTCTTCATTCCGAATGATACGGTCGTGGTATTTGGATTGCCACTGGAATCCCGTGAATCCGGCATCGTGGATTTTCTTTGCAGCCTTGGCCTTGAAATGACGGATGATTTTGCCCAGGGTTTGTTTTGGGTTTTTCATTTGTTGCCACCCCTCCACGGGACCGAACCGGGATTCATTTAATCCGGTCGGGATTGGTGAATCCCCCGTATCCCCCGTAGGGATTTGATTCGCAGGGATTTGATTCGCAGGGATTTGATTTGTAGGGATTTGATTAATCAAATCCCGTGGGGATTCCCACAACACAACAATCCCATGAAAATGATTTGGCATCGTCTGAAATATGTCCAATGACAGGTTGGCAAAATCATCCACCAATTTCAGCCAGCAATGGTTGATAATATTGCCGATCGGCGACGGAATCATTTCCCCGTCGATAACCTCTCCGAGAACACATTCCCTGTTCCGGACGCAGATGGTGACAAAGTAAGACCCTTCGGTCGAATAATCGTATCCCTTCAACCGTGGCGATTTGCGGCCCTCGAAATGTGAAAATGGCATGGATCTATGGAACAATGGAATGATGGAATACCGGTTGGACTTGTTGTAGTCTGCCTTACACCTGCCCTTAGCCCCCGAAATCGTGGCGGTGCGGGGGGACGGCTTAATCGTGCGTTAAATTCCGGCACCACTAATGGTCGGTATTTGAATACTCGTCGTGTGCCGGAATTTCGGCCAATCTCCGTTTGACAATTGGTGCGGTGGGGGTGGTTTAATAACGTGCGTTTCGATTTCGGAAGAAAGTTCTCTTTGCTACTTTCTCTTTCGAAGAGAAAGTAGAACTACGCTTAAGAATGGTCGAGATTGTAGAATGGTCGCAGTCTCGCCACCCCGCTACTAACTCAAATTCTTAAACTGCTCAAACCTTCGCTCGAGAAGGACTGGATCCGGCGCCAATTGCGCCGATCTCGGCACAACAATTCACAAAGTTAATATCCAATGCTCTTTTTCTCAGGTTCCGGACCTGGTGGCGGATCGACCAGGTCCATGA
>JACQPU010000020.1 GCA_016207365.1 Ignavibacteriales bacterium
ATTTCGGCCAACGGATTGGTTTGATCCATGAATTGAGAAAGCTGGTTGGTACCGAAGAATGCATTAATGACGCTGGTGATCGTCCGCGCATTCACCAGATCCTGAGGCGTTGGAGACTCGTTGTCGCGGAGGTTCATGCGTTCCCGGATTGTGCGCGTCATGCGCGAGAGTCCAATATTGAACTGTTGAGCCAGCTGTTCTCCGACGGTCCTGACACGACGGTTCCCGAGGTGGTCGATATCATCGACAGTCTTTTTCCCCTGCTGAAGGTCGATAAGGTATCTTACGATCGCGATGATGTCCTCTTTCGTCAGCGTTGTGACCTCCTGAGGGATATTCAGCCCAAGTTTTGCATTGAGCCGGTGGCGTCCCACGTCTCCCAGATCGTATCGCTTCGGATTAAAGAACAGTCTATCAATCAGATTCTTGGCTGTATCGAGATCCGGCGCATCACCGGACCGGAGCTGGCGATAGATGGTCTCCAGCGCGTCTTCCTCCGATCGCGCTGAATCGCGCATGATCGTATTGGCGATCACAGAAACTTCACTGGCATCCTCGGACTTGAGAAAGCGGATCTTGCGGATCTCCGCCTTCTTGATCTGCTTGAGGTGTTCTTCAGTGAGTTTTGAGTCCTTGTTAATGAACACCTCGCCCGTTTTCTTGTCGAACACATCGCTGCAGATGGTCCGTCCAACAAACTCTTTCAGGCTGACCTTCGACGCGTCAACCTCTTCAACAACATCGAACAGTTCGAGGATTGCGTCGTCGGAGGAATATCCCAGCGCACGCAGGAGCGTCGTGACCGGAAATTTCTTCTTCAGGTCGATGTAGGCGTACATCACATTGTTGATGTCCGTGGAAAACTCGACCCAGGATCCGCGGAATGGAATGATCCGTGCAGAATACATCATCGTACCGTTCGGATGCACGGATTCCGAGAAGAATACACCGGGGGAACGATGAAGCTGGCTCACAACGACCCGTTCGGCCCCGTTAATGATAAACGTGCCGCGATAGGTCATGGCCGGAAGATTTCCAAGGTAGACTTCCTGCTCGACCGTGTCAGAGAATTCGTTGCTATCCTCTTTCTTAGACGAGAGACGGAGCTTGGCTTTCAGAGGAACGGCGTACGTAAGACCCCGCTCCTGGCACTCGACGACCGAATACTTTGGTTTCTCCACATAGTATTCGACGAACTCGAGGAGAAAGTTCTCACGGGCATCCGTGATCGGGAAATTGGTCTCAAATACCTGTTGGAGGCCGATCTTTTTTCTTCGGTGCGGGGGTGTGTCCGCCTGCAGGAACTTATTGAATGAATCGATCTGTACGTTCAGCAGATCCGGGATGTCTACAATGGACGGAATCCGGCCGAATGAAATCCGGCCGATTCCATTGGATTGGTTCTTCAAGTCAACCACTCCTTTTGATTAAGATTCAAACCGCAGCAGAAAGCGTGGGTGGGGATATTCAATGCCGGAGCGCAATCGTTGAATCCGGGTTGCTCGCATGTCCCTGTGAAGATGGCGTACCCGATGATCGCTTCTCAGCGGACCATCGGCCTGGACACAAGAGTCGGGGACCCGGAGTGCAAACAAGGATTTCAGGCGACAAGTTCCGGCGATTAAACGGTCCCGCTACTTCAGTTCGACGTTTGCGCCTGCTTCCTCGAGCTCTTTCTTCAGTTTTTCAGCATCAGCCTTTGACAAGCCTTCCTTGACGACCTTCGGAGCGCCGTCAACCAGGTCTTTCGCTTCTTTCAGTCCCAATCCCGTTGCCGCGCGAACCACCTTGATTACGTTGATCTTCTGGGCGCCGCTTGACTTTAGCTCTACGGTGAATTCGGTTTTTTCCTCAGCGGGAGCTGCTCCTCCGCCGGCCGCAGGTGCAGCACCGGCCATGACGACCGGAGCGGCCGCCGTCACACCGAATTTCTCCTCGAGAGCTTTTTTCAACTCAGCAGCTTCCAGAAGAGTCAGTTTCTCAATCTTTTCAACAATCTCATTTACCACAGACATGATGGTCTCCTTTGAAAAAAAGTTTCTAATTCAGGCTGACTGTTTCTTCTTTGCCACCTCGTCAATCACGCTCACCAGATCACGAAGAACAGCGTTGACGGCACCGACAATGCCCGCCATGGGCGATTGAAGTGTGCCGAGAATGCCGGCGATCAGCTCTTTGCGGGATGGAAGCTTTGCCAGCTCATCGAGCTTCGATCCCTGGAACATCTTCTTCTCGATCACCGCGAGCTTCAGGTTCAGCTTCCCAGTACGCTCGGAAAACTTCTTTATGATCTTCGCCGGCACGATGGCGTCATCATATCCGAAGGCGATGCCGGTTGGACCGACGAGCTGGTTCAGAACCTGATCACACCCTTCGACATTCTCGAGCGCTTTACGTGCAAGCGTGTTTTTGACGACGCGATACTCGACACCGGATTTCCGGAATTCCCGCCGCAGCTCCGTTTCTTCCGCGACGCTCAGGCCCGTGAAATCGGCGAAGTACAGCGCTGAGGCCCGCGAGGCTTTTTCATTTACCTCGGATATGATCGCCTCTTTTTCTGATCGATTCATTCTTCACCTTTTCTTTATTCCTTCTGTCCGGTGAGAAGCCCCCGTGCGACGGGGCACCGGACGAACAGCATGAAGCAGAGTGCGTAAACTTTTTTCGGCCTAGTGTGCCGCGATTTCGTTCCTGTCAATCTCAACACTGGGGCCCATGGTGGCCGAGAGGAACACACTTTTGATGTAGGTTCCTTTGGCAGACGCGGGCTTGAGCCGTACGACGGTGTTGAGAAATGAATGTACATTCTCCGCGAGTTTTTCCGCCCCGAAGTTCGCTTTGCCGATCGTGGCATGCAGGATTCCCGCTTTCTCGACGCGGAACTCGATTTTTCCTGCCTTGACTTCCTTCACGGCTTTTCCGACGTCCATGGTCACTGTGCCGCTCTTGGGGTTGGGCATCAGGCCGCGTGGCCCGAGGATTTTCCCAAGTTTTCCAAGCTCTCCCATCGAGTCCGGCGTTGCGACAATCACATCAACATCCGTCCAACCGCCTTTAATCTTCTCAATGTAGTCTGCAAATCCGACGTGGTCGGCTCCTGCAGCGCGGGCTTCTTCATCCTTCGGCGGCTTCGCAATAACCAGAACCCTGACTTCCTTTCCAATTCCATGTGGAAGGGCGACAGTGCCGCGCACAGCCTGATCCGCTTTTTTGGGATCCACGCCAAGTCGCACGGCAATATCAACGGATTCCGGGAACTTTGCCGTCGCAGATTCCTTTATTTTCTTTACCGCTTCGGCGACGGAATACGTTTTTCGTTCAATCACTGCTGCGGCTGCTTTCAATCGTTTGCTCTGCTTTCTCATGGATGTCTTCGCTTTCTCATTCCTCAACCGTAATCCCCATGCTCCGTGCGGTGCCCGCAACCATGGACATTGCCGATTCGAGGCTCGAGGCGTTCAGATCCGGCATTTTCGCCTCCGCGATTTCCCTGAGTTGTTTTTTTGTCACCATTCCGACCTTCGTGCGGTTCGGCTCGCCGGAGCCTTTTTCAATCTTCAGGGCCCTCAGCAGCAGAGTCGCTGCCGGAGGTGTTTTTGTGATGAATGTGAATGATTTGTCATTGAACACCGTGATGATCACCGGTATGATCAATCCCTGCTGCTCCTTGGTTCTGGCGTTGAACTGCTTGCAGAATTCCATAATGTTCACGCCCTTCTGTCCGAGCGCCGGACCGACGGGAGGAGCAGGATTCGCCTGGCCTGCGGGGATTTGAAGTTTGATGAACCCTACTACTTTTTTTGCCATGGATGTGCCTCGTCTTCTCCGTTACTTTTCTAGTTCAACCTGTCCGAAGTCCAGCTCGACGGGCGTCTTCCGCCCGAAGATGCTTACCATTACCTTTACCTTCAGCTTTTCGGGATTCACTTCCTGGACAAAGCCATTGAAATTGTTGAAAGGACCTTCCACCACTTTCACGGGATCACCAACGCGGAACGGCACCTCGACCATTTCCACCTCTTCCCTCTCCTCCATTTTTCCAATAAGACGACGAACCTCGTCCGGTTGCAGGGGGACGGGGTTGTTTTTGTCCGGCACAAATCCCAGTACGGAAGGTGCTTCCGAGATGAGGTGTGTCGTCTCTTTATCAATGACAGCTTCGACCAGAATATAGCCTGGGAAGAAGTTCTTTACCCTTGCCTTCTTTTTGCCGTCCTTGACTTCGATGACTTTTTCAGATGGGATGAGAATGCTCCCGATCCTCTCAGTGAGACCCAGGCGAGCCACTTCGGACTCAAGGTAGGATTTGACCTTAGCCTCGTGACCGGAATACGTTCTCACCACATACCAGCGTTTATCCAACGATTCTTTCCTTTATAGAATTGCCTTCAGCACTTCGCTCAACGCGGTGTCTACAACCCAAGTAAACAAGGAGATGACAAGAGTTACGACGATGACCACCTTGGTAGATTCGTACAGTTCCTCTTTTGTCGGCCACGTGACCTTCTCCATTTCCTTGACAATGTCTCTGAAGAAATTGAGAATTTTTTCTTTCATCGTTCTTCCGTTGTCAGCAGTGAATTCACGTCCTGCGCTTTTCGCCTCCCACCCTCCGCCGAGCAAATGATTTCTCGCACGCGAGGAGGGACTCTCCGCCACCATTGTTTCACCTGAGGCGCCAGCCCCCGCCGCTTAATTGGATTCACTGAGGCGGGCAGGCGCCTCACTCTGAACATTCGGGCTGGCGGGGATCAGCCTCCCTTGATCAAACTCCGAGGCTGAGAACCCCCAACCC
>JACQPU010000234.1 GCA_016207365.1 Ignavibacteriales bacterium
ACGAACGATAGGTACGATTGCAACGTAGTTCTGGAGATCGTTGAGGGCGTTCGCGCAAACGTTGAGGAAATTCGGATTGAGGGGAATTCATTCACGAGGAACGAAGTCATTCTCCGCGAAATCCCTTTTCGCCTCCCCGATCTCTTCAACGATAACCGGGCAACAATCATACAAAGAGCCCTCCAGAGGACGGAACTGTTTACGTCGGTGTCAACGCCGGAGTTCTTTCTCACAGCGGATCGAAGGGGGGCGATCATGATTCGCGTACAGGAGGGCAATCCGAACCGTTTTGACGGGATGATTGGTTACAGTCCGGCCGGACGCGGGACTGCCGGCGTGGTAACGGGACTTGCCGACATTCAATTCCGAAATCTCTTTGGGACCGGGCGGAAATTCACGGTCCGCTGGATGAAGGAATCCGCGTCAACGCAGGAATGGTCACTCTGGTACTTTGAACCCTGGGTTGCTTCTCTTCCCGTAAACGCAGAGGCGGGCTTTGTTCAACGAAAACAGGATTCCTCGTATATTCGAAGAAACTATTCAGGAAAAGCATACATTCGGCTGACGCAGGAATTCAGCGCCGGGTTCACGGTGGAACACATGCGCGTTGTGCCGGTCGAACGCGTTGGCGTGAAAACGCCCGGCAGCGCATCATGGAGCCTGGGGGGATCGGTTCGCTACGACAGCCGCGATAATGCAATCACGCCCACCCAGGGCGTGCTCTACTCGACGACGGTCGAGATCGGATGGAAGCGAGTGGAAGGAAGGAGTATGGACGCAACGAAACGCCTGAGTTTCGACACCGAGGCATATCTTCCTCTCACGCGCCTCCAGGTGCTCGCGGGAGGGCTTCATGGGAGGGAGTATTCGGCTCCCGTGGTTGAGGATGCCGATCTTTTTCTTCTCGGCGGAACGACAACCCTGCGCGGATACCGTGAGAACCAATTCCGCGGATCCCGCATAGCATGGCTTACACTTGAGTATCGATTGCTGACAGGCGGCCGCTCATACCTTTTTGGATTTACCGATGTCGGATATATCCGCATTCCCGAGGTTGCCGCTGTCGGGGTGACAGGATCAGAAATCACCCGCTGGGGATACGGCATTGGGACAAGGTTGGACACGGGCATAGGACTCATTACCGTGGGGCTGGCCTTTGGAGAGGGCGATACATTCAGAACTGCAAAACTGCATATCAGGCTTGTTAATGAATTCTGAAAAACTTTCAGCGGCAATCGAGCTCCTTCGGCCTCTGAACGTTCTGATCATCATGCTCGTGATTGCGGCTTCGGTGTTGCTTGCCGGAGGAATCGAGGGGAACATTCTGAAGGCCATAATTGCCGCGGTCGCCGGAGGTCTCATCGGAGGAGCCGCAAACGCGATCAATGACTACTTCGATGTCGATATTGATCGCGTGAACAAACCAAACCGTCCGCTTCCGCGGAAAAGCCTGACACCTCGCGCGGCATTTCTTCTGTGGTTTTCCTGCTCGGTCGTTGGCATTTCCCTCAATCTTTTTCTACATTCTCCTGCGCTTGAAATTTCAGTGTCGGCAGTTGCGGGGCTGTTTGTTTATAGCGCTGTGCTGAAGAGGACCATGCTGCTGGGTAATGTACTGGTGGCTGTCATGACGGCGCTTGCCTTCATCTACGGGGCATCGGTGGCGGGATCACCCGAGCGGGCTTTTTTTCCCGCTCTTTTTGCATTCTTGCTCAATTTGGGCAGGGAGGTTCTGAAGGATATCGAAGACATGCGCGGTGATCGCCTGGGGAATGCGGGGACTCTTCCCATCAGGCACGGTGTTTCCACAGCCCTTACTGTTGCAACAGTGTCATTTGTGCTTCTCCTGGGGGCGACCCTCGTTCCCTTCACGTCGGGAATGAGCGGAATGTCGTATCTGGTGATGATCGGAATTGTCGATGTAATTCTGTGTTACGTGATTATTTCGATGTGGATGGATGCTGGATCGGAGAATCTTGCGCGCCTCAACACGGCTCTGAAAGCGGATATGGTCCTTGGTCTGGTTGCGCTCTACATCGGACTGTAAGTTTCCACCGTGACACTCGCAATCGAACAACAATACTGGAGTCAGGGGCTTACGAGAATCGCCGGAGTCGATGAGGCGGGACGGGGTCCTTTGGCGGGGCCTGTGGTGGCCGCAGCAGTCCTTTTTCCTGTGGGCCATTCCATCGAGGGCGTGGACGATTCGAAGAAGCTGACGCCAAAGAAGCGGGAGGAGCTTCTGGCACTCATAGAGCGGGATGCGGTGAGCATTGGCATTGGTGTGGTCGATCATGAAACGATCGACAAGGTGAATATCCTCCAGGCGTCAATTCTTGCCATGCGTCTTGCTGTGGAGAAGCTGTTGCCCGCTCCCGAATTCGTACTTGCAGATGGTAATTCTTTTCAGCACGACGTGATTCGGTTTCAGAACCTGATCGATGGCGATGCACGATGTTTCTCCATCGCTGCAGCCTCCATCGTTGCCAAGGTGACCAGGGATAGGTTCATGGACGAATACGACAAGCTGTACCCCCAATATGGATTTGCGCGCCACAAGGGGTATTGCACGCGAGAGCATGTGGACGTCATCAAACAGATCGGATTCTGCGAGATCCATCGGAAGAGTTTCAAATTGGCGAACCTTGATCAGCTTGAACTTGAACTCAATGTAACGTGAAAACTCGGGGGGATGTATGAGAAGGACGACGGTCCAGAGGGG
>JACQPU010000242.1 GCA_016207365.1 Ignavibacteriales bacterium
TCGCAATACTGCAATGCCGCGGCGGATTCTGCCAGGCTCAGCTCCCCGGTCCAGTCAATGACGCGATCGTCGCCGGCGTGGGATCGAATCGCTGCGGAGAGTGTGGTACTGCGCGCCACATCAACCCGGCCGCCGAAGATCATCACCGCGCCGGCCATCTCCTCCAGGAATCTGCGCCCAATACCGGCAAAGCGCTCGGCAGGCCATTCCTTCGTTGCATGACGAGCAAACGGGCAAAGACCAAGGACGCGCTCAAACCTGTTCAAGCGAAGCTTTGCCACCCTGCTGGCAACACCGAACAACACCTCGTCCGGCAGATGGAGCTCCACCCCCTTTCCATCCGGCGCCACGCCGTACCCCTTGAGCGTCTCAATATACCGCTCAGCGACGGGGACAATCTCTTTATATGTATTCTTCTTAAACTTTACCAACAGCGTCCGTTCCGGAATTCTCTTATCCACAACCACAATTTCCCGAACACCCCGTATGCTTCTGATGTACCGGCTCCGAATGCTGTTGTGAAGATCAACAATCAAATCATACCCTTCCGAACGAAGGGTCCTTTTCATTTGCCGCAAACCGGCAAATCCCGCCGTCGTGTCAAACTCGTACGTCAGATTAATATTCGGATTGTTCCGAATCAGATCCGCGTAATCCTTCCGGACCAGAAAATCGATCTGCGACTTCGGAAACCGTGACCGAAGCGCCCTCAGGAGCGGCGTCGAGAGAACTATGTCCCCTATGGAACTAAACCGAATAACCAATGTTTTAGAGGGAGACTCCACGATGCATGGAAGGTACGACTAATTGCGGGTACATTCAACGACCGAAAGGCCGGTTCAACCTCCCTGCATTGCATTTTCCTCCGGTAGCAGGTATATTCAGAATGAGGAGAGCTCCATCCAATGACCCGTGCGACAACAATCGGCAGTCTGCGTGCCAGCGGTTACACCGTTCTCCCTGTCAAGGAAGAGGTCCGGGAGAATCTCATCAGGAAACTCGAGAGGAACGAGCAGCTCTTCCCGGGGATCATCGGCTATGAAAAGACCGTCATTCCCGCGATTGTGAACGCCATTCTCGCGCGCCATGATATTCTCCTGCTTGGTTTGCGCGGGCAGGCCAAGTCGCGCATCGTGAGGCTCCTGCCGAACCTTCTTGACGAGTTCGTACCCATTGTCAAAGGCTGTGAGATCAACGACAATCCGTTCAAACCGGTCTGCAAACGATGCACGGATCTTGTACACGAATACGGCGATGACACGGAGATTGAGTGGCTTCACCGCGACACGCGCTTCGGTGAGAAACTTGCAACTCCCGATGTCACCATCGCCGACCTGATCGGCGACATCGATCCGATCAAAGCAGCGACGCAAAAACTGCATTACTCGCACGAGGGCGCCATTCATTTCGGAATCATTCCCAGAACCAACCGCGGCATCTTCGCCATCAACGAGCTGCCAGATTTGCAACCGCGTATTCAGGTCGGTCTCTTCAACATCATGGAAGAGAAGGATATTCAGATCCGGGGGTTCAACATCCGCATCCCTCTCGACGTCATGATTATCTTTACGGCCAACCCGGAGGACTATACGAATCGCGGCAACCTCATCACGCCACTGAAGGACAGGATCGACTCACAGATTCTCACGCATTATCCGCGTACGATCGAAGATGCGATTGCCATCACAACCCAGGAGGCCTGGATATCCCGCAACGGCCGGCAGATTGCCATTCCGCATTATTTCCGCGAGATCATCGAAAGCATCGCCTTCGAAGCCCGCAAAAGCGAGTTCGTGGACCAGAAATCCGGCGTCAGCGCGCGATTGACCATCTCCGCCATGGAGAACCTTGTCAGCAACGCCGAACGCCGCGCCATTCTTCTGAATGACGGCACCATCGTTCCGCGGATCTGTGACCTTGCCCATGTGCTCCCCGGTCTTACCGGAAAAATCGAGCTTGTGTTCGAGGGTGAACAGGAAGGCGCCGTCAAAGTCAGCAAGGCACTGATTGGAAAAGCGGTGCGCGAAGTGTTCCGGAAATACTTTCCCGATCCCCTCGAGCGCCGGCATAAGTCGCATGGCCCCGACCAACGGTCTCAACCCGAGCAGTCCGAATACTTGACAATCATCCAATGGTTTGAATCCGGAAATCGCGTGGAAATCTCCGACGACACTCCTCTCAACGACTATTTTCGGGAGCTTGACCGTGTGAAGGGTTTAAGGGAACTCACACGCAAGCACATGAACATCCCCGAGAACAACCGTGCCGAGCTGGCTTCGGCCATGGAGTTTGTGCTCGACGGCCTCCATCAATCATCCCGAATTGCCAAAGAAGAAGTCGATAGGATGACCGCGTACAAAGACCTCGTACAAAGCATCTTTACCGGTAAAGGCCGTGCATTCGAAGAAGAAAGCTAGGCAGAATCGCGCGGGCATCTCGCCATGAGAGTTCGCTACAGCAAATGGACCGCGGATTCCATGACCGATGTCCAGCGGCTGGAATCGCTCATGTCATTCTTCAGCTATCTGCTGATCCAGTCGAACGGCGATGTGGAAGAAGCGATGGAATGGCTGCGCCAGCTGGCCGAAGAATACGGGCTGTTCGACGAATCCCTGACAATGGACGAGCTTATCGAGAAGCTGAAGGAACGGGGAATTCTGGAAGAAGTGAAGGATATGCTGGTACTCACCACGCGCGGGGTTCAGAAAATCCGGCAGGATGCTCTCAGGCAGATTTTCACCTCGCTCAAGAAAGCTCCCGAGGGCGCGCATGAGACGCCGTTCAGCGGAAGCGGCACTGATCGTTTAAGCGAAACTCGGGCATGGACATTCGGGGACATGCCCACGAATATCGACCTTACCTCTACCATGACCAATGCCCTGAAGCGCGACGGAATCGATCAGTTCTCGCTCAGGGAGGAAGACCTCGAGGTGTATGAAACCGAGCACATGACCTCTTGCGCCACCGTGCTCATGCTCGATATCAGCCACAGCATGATCTTGTACGGCGAGGACAGAATTACGCCCGCGAAACAGGTGGCTCTTGGGCTGGCGGAGTTGATCCGGACAAAATTCCCAAAGGATTATCTTGCCCTTGTGGTGTTCGGCGACGATGCCAAAGTGGTCAGTCTCAGCGAGCTCCCTTTCCTCAGCGTGGGCCCCTACCACACCAATACCCGGGCTGGTCTCCAGCTCGCGAGGAGCCTCCTGCGACGGAGCGGAAAGACCAATAAGCAGGTTTTCATGGTGACGGACGGAAAGCCCTCGGCCATCTTCGACTCCGCCGGAAGGCTCTATAAAAACTCTTTCGGACTCGATCCGCGCATTGTCAATAAGACGCTTGATGAAGCGGTCCAATGCCGGCGGGAGAAAATCACCGTCAGCACTTTTATGGTCGCTCAGGATCCCTACCTGGTAAATTTTGTCGAGGAATTCACGCAGGCAAACAAAGGCCGCGCATACTACTCCTCGCTGAACAACCTCGGCGAATTCATTTTTGTCGACTACATCCGCAACCGCCGAAAGCGGATCAGCTCACGCTAAAAAAATCTCCCCTCCAGGTTTTCCTTATGGTTTTTTTTCGTATCTTCCGTTCCGACGAATGAGTCCGTATTCCGAGGAATCCTCTCTACCATAATGGCCAAACTCCGCCGCGGTCCCTCCCGCCGCGCTTCCCACCCTATTCTCACGTCGCTTCCGCTCCCTGCCGCGCACC
Source organism: Ignavibacteriales bacterium (assembly GCA_016207365.1). GTDB lineage: Bacteria > Bacteroidota > Ignavibacteria > UBA10030 > UBA10030 > JACQPU01. The sequence goes on from JACQPU010000242.1 coordinate 3,715, forward strand.
TGGAACCGATGACCAACAGGCGCGGAATGCTTTCCGGCGCCCGCATCACTGAATGGAACAAACAGGCGGAGCGTCTGACAGGCTTCAAGCGCAGCGATGTTGCGGGAAAAACGCTCAGCGAGCTGATGCCCCCTGAGGCGGTGGCCATGATGTTCACACAGTTGAAATCCGTGTTGAAAACAGGCTCCACTGCGCACATCAAAAACCTTGAACTGCGCGCCGGCCGCCGTGTGAAGTCCCTTGATATGATGGCGTGGAAACTTCCGACCGGCATCGGATTGCTCATTTCCGCTCCCGCGGAGCCATTCGAAGAGGATTTCGCCCAGTCCGTCTCCATTCTCGACAGCATAACGGACGCGTTCTTCCTCCTCGACCGTTCCTGGCGATTCGCATACCTCAGCCCGAAATCCGAACATTTTCTCAAGGGTCTCAATCTTACAATCAAGGATCTGATTGGAAAGAATATCTGGGACATGTTCCCGGACTCAAGGAACGGCGCGGGATTCGAGCGATTCCAAAAAGCGCTCAACGAACGCATCACCATCGAATATGAACATTACTTCAAGCCGCTCAATACGTGGTTTGAAATCAGTATCCATCCCCTCGGCGACGGCCTTTCGGTCTATGTTCGCGATATCACGCGCCGGAAGCTTGCCGAGTCGGCCTTCCTGAAGCTCTCGAACGCGGTCGAACAATCTGCCGACGCCGTGTTCGTGACAAATCCCGAAGGCGTCATCGAATATGTCAATCCGGCATTCGAGGAAATCACCGGATACCGGCGTGCAGAAGTCCTGGGCAAGACTCCGACGATCCTCAAGTTCGATGACCATGACGAGAAATACTTCCGGCGAATGTGGGATCAACTCCAGGCCGGCGGTACGTTCCGCGCCACGATGGTCAATCGAAGAAAAACCGGCGAAGTCTATCATGCCGAGGAGACGATCACACCTGTTCGCGATGCTCAGGGGACAATCACTCATTTTGTGGCGACGCTTCGGGATGTGAGCGAACGGAAACGTACTGAGGAGCGGTTCCGGGCTTTGATCGAACACAGTACAGACGGTATTGCTCTGCTTGCCCGCGACGGTGTCATCCGCTACACTGGCCCCTCCACGGCGAGGATTCTGGGCTATGAAAGCCAGGATTTCACCGATCGGATCGGATTCGAGTTCATCCACCCTGACGACGCGCCGGCTATCGAGCGGGCGTTCGGGGAGCTCGTGGCGCACCCGCGCAGAATCATGCTCCTTGAATTCCGCCTGAAACACAAAAACGGCGTTTGGCGCTGGATCGAAGCCACGGCCAACAATCTTCTCGACGAGCCGAGCATCCAGGCCGTGGTGCTGAATTACCGGGATATTACGGACAGGAAATCCATTGAAGAGGCGCTGAAAAAATCCGAAATCGAGTACCGTAATTTGTTCGAACGTGCCAACGACGCAATCTTCATCTTTGAACCTCAGGGGGAGGTCATTCTCGAGGCGAATAGCAAGGCATGCCAACTCTATGGGTTTACAAGGGATGAGCTGATTGGCATGAGCCTGAAGAACCTTACAAAAGACGTCGGCCGGGGCGAATTCGAAATCCAGGAGCTTCTCCGTCACAAGAGTTCCCGGAATTTCGAGACCATCCACTTTAACAAAAAGGGGGACCCCATGGAAATGCTCGTGAATTCGTCTGTTGTCGAGTACCTCGGCCGCACGGCGATTATGAGCATCATCCGCGATATTACGGAACTGAGAAAACTGGAACACCAGCTTCGCCAAGCCCAGAAGATGGAGAGCATCGGAACGCTTGCCGGCGGAATCGCGCACGATTTCAACAACATTCTCAGCATCATTCTCGGCTACTCGTCGCTCATCAAACGCGGCAAGACCGACGGCAAGAAATTCGACGAAGCGATCGATACCATCGCAAAAGCAGCCCAGCGCGGAGCGACTCTCGTCAAGCAAATTCTGACGTTCGCCCGCAAGACGGACGTCATTTTCGAATCCGTGCGAATCAACGATCTCCTCACGGATCTCTCAAAACTCCTGAGTGAAACCTTTCCAAAGACGATCGTCTTCGACCTTCGGCTGAACGCGGACGTACCCACCATCCTCGCCGACCCCAACCAGCTTCATCAGGTGTTCCTGAATCTCTGTGTCAATGCCCGCGACGCGATGCCCGAGTCGGGCACGATCACGATTGAGACAGGAATGGCAAACGGGCTAACGCTGCAGGACCGGTTTGCCGACGCGCGGCAAAGCGAGTACGTCCACGTGAGGATCAGCGACACGGGAACAGGGATGGACGAAGCAACACGACAGCGGATTTTCGAGCCTTTCTTCACTACGAAGGGCCAAGGCAGAGGAACAGGTCTCGGACTTGCAGTCGTCTATGGCATTGTGAACAATCACCGCGGCTTCATTGATGTCGAAAGCGCGCTGGGGAAAGGCACCACGTTTCACCTGTTCTTTCCGGTACAGATGCGGAAATTCGAGGCGCTGGGCGAGGGTAAAACGCCCGTGGATGAAATTCCGGGCGGTTCGGAAACCATCCTCCTCGTCGAAGACGAA
>JACQPU010000243.1 GCA_016207365.1 Ignavibacteriales bacterium
CGCTGAAGCAGAGGGAATTGAGAGAAGGGATTACCTTGAGAATGATCAAGGTGCCCATTGCGCCGAAGTCTCTCGATCAAATCGCCGAAGAATTCGAACGCGGCATTACACCACGAACGCGGGTGATCCTCATTTCCCATGTCATCAACATCACCGGACAGATCACGCCCGTACGAGAAGTCTGCAATCTTGCGCGGTCGCGCGGAATCGAAGTGATTGTCGACGGCGCTCATTCTTTTGCCCACTTTGACTTTGCGCAGAAGGATCTTCAATGTGATTATTACGGAACAAGCCTGCACAAATGGCTGTTCGCACCGAAAGGTACAGGTTTGTTGTTCGTGAAGAAGGATAAGATCGAGAAGATCTGGCCCTTAATGGCTGCAGAGAAGACGCAGGCAACGGACATCCGGAAATTTGAGGAGATCGGCACGCATTCGGCCGCAATGAGGCTTGCCATTGGGGAAGCGATTCTGTTCCATCAAGGTATCGGTCCAAAGCGCAAGGAGGCGCGGCTGCGCTACCTGTCCCGATACTGGATGAACCAGTTGAAAGCTCTTCCGAATATCCGTTTTCATACGTCCTTCGACCCCAATCAGTCGTGCGGAATCGCCAACGTCGAAATCGTAGACGTGGATCCCGTGCAACTGGCGGCATATCTCATGAATGAACACAAGCTGTTCACGGTGCCCATCGTGCATGATGAATTCAAGGGCCTTCGGATTACCCCGAACGTGTACACAACCCTCCGGGAACTGGATCGCTTCTGCGGGGTGATGGAAACCGTGGCAAAGAAAGGCCTCCCAAAATAGGCGGGCGGATGACTCGTGCGACGGAGCGTGTGCGTTAACAAGGCGGCCCTGGGCCCCCTTTGTTATTTCGAAACTGAAGGATTGAATGTACGAACACCCGTTCGATGGACAAGGAAGGTCGCAAACACGGAGACGAACATCAGGGGAAGGATCAGTCCATAGTTCCTGCTGATTTCAAAAACAAGTAAGCCGCCCGCAAGCGGCATGCGGTACGTTCCGGCAAGTACCGCTGCACAACAGACAAGGGCGTAGACCCCGGGTGACGTTCCGGGGATGAAGTACTGGAGTACATAGCCAAAAGCAAATCCGAACATTGCGCCGACTTTCATGGCCGGGGCGAACGTCCCGCCCGCTCCTCCGCTTCCGATTGTCAGCGCGGCAGACATCGGCTTGAGCAGAACCGTGAGAACAGCAACCAGAAGCGTTCCATGGCCGAGGATTGCGAGGTTCACAGGTTCGTACGTGGTTTCCAGCATCGTTGGAAGAATGGCGACCAGGAGACCCGCGCCAAGCCCGCCGACAGCGGGCCGCAGGTACGGTGTTACGCCGGCCAGGTTCAGCCGCACGCGACGCTCGCTCCATGAATACGCTTTAAGGAAATAGAGCGCCACTCCACCACTTGCCAGTCCCGCAAGCGCAAGGAAAGCGTAATCCTGTAGAGTGATGGTGACGAGACCCGGCGTGATGAGAATCGGCCTGTCTCCCAGGAACAGGCGCGAGGTCGCGGTCGCCATGACCGAGGAGATCACAAGGGGAATAAACGATTGTACCGAGAGATGACCGATCACCGTCTCAACGGCAAACACCACGCCGGCCAGCGGCGCATTGAAGATTCCACTTATTGCAGCAGCAGTACCTGCACCGCACAAGACCCTCAGCTGATCTGTTTTGAGCCGGAGGACCCGACCGAGCGTCGAACCAAGCGACGCTCCCAAGACAACCGTTGGCGCTTCGCGTCCGGCCCCTCCTCCTGAACCGATCGACAGCGCCGCAGCAAGGATAGCTTTGAGCGAGGCACGACCACGGATTATACCCTCTTCTTCCTTGACAGCCCTGTGGACCGCGGCAAGGTTTTCTTGTTCAATCTTCTTAAACACGGTCTGATTAAGAATCCCAACCAGAAGTCCGCCAAAAGCGGTGATAAGGGGAAAGAACAGGAAACGGAGAACTGAGAGCGGATTCGATTCCGCCGCGACGAAGAATCTGTTGAAGAAGCTCTCCGAAAGTGACACGCCGGCGTGAAAGATGTAAACCGCAAAGCCAACGCCGATTCCCAAAGCGGTACAACTCAGAATGAGCCCGTACTCCGTGTGCCTGTAGTGGGGAAGATTCCTGAGAGTTTTGGAAAGCGGGTGGAGTACTGTGCGGAATCTATCGACGGGGTTGGTCATTCGCTTTCTTGCGGAATTCGCGTCGTCTGGGTCAAGCTTCTGTCCGATGTTCGGACGGCGTTTTTGAAAATATAGAGCAGAGTGCTCGCAGGAGCAAGGAGAAACTCGTTTTCTCTCAAGAAAATCCACCGTTGGAGTGTACCCCTTGCTTCTGAGTGATATTTGCCTGAACTTCCACCGGTTTCTTCTTGCTCCACAGCCACAACAATACTGCGGGAGGATAATCCTATGAAGACTCGAATGATTTTGATCATCGGGCTGTTTCTGAGCTTTGTCACCACCGACACGGTGGCACAACTGAAGAAGCGAATTGCCGTCGCCCGATTTCAGGATCGAAGCGGATCGGGTTGGAATCACATTGGCGATGGCGTCTCCGATATGCTGGTGACCGCCCTTGTGAAATCCGGCAAGTTCATCGTGTTGGAACGCGACGAAATGGAAAAAATCATCCAGGAGCAGCAGTTCAGCAATTCTTCCATGGTGACGCCTGAGACTGCCGCAAAAGTCGGAAAACTGATGGGCGTGGAGTTGTTTGTCATTGGAAGCGTTTCGGAATTTGGTACAAAGCAAAGCAATGTGGGAGGCAATGTCCCCCTGTTCGGAGGCAGTATCAGCACCAAGAAGGCAAGAGCGGCAGTTGACATACGACTGGTTAGTGTGAATACGGGCGAGATTTTGGCCGCGGAAAAAACGGAGGGTGAAGAATCAAGCACCGGTGTGAGCGTGCGGTACGAAGCAATTGACTTTGGTAATTCAACATCGTGGGATGATACGGACATCGGCAAAGCAACCCGACAGGCGGTTGATGGATGCGTGGAGCTGATCACCGAGAACATGGCGAAGATACCGTGGTCCGGCAAAGTACTCAGGGTGAATCCTGATGGAACGATTCTCATGAAGCCTGGATCCGAGGGGAATGTGAAAACGGGCATGGAATTCACGATCTACCGGGAAGGAGAGGAAATCAAGGATCCTGATACAGGCCTTTCTCTGGGAAGTGAGGAAACGAAAATCGGTCGGGTGAAGGTCACTGAAGACATGCTGAAGGGGAAAGCAGCCCGGGCGAAAGTGCTGGAAGGAAAAGATATCAAGGTCGGCGATACAATCAGGGAGGAATGATTCCCATCCTCGATCATCTGTGCAAAGAGGGCGGTCCCACCGCCCTTTTTTATTACCCTTTTGTGCCTCATTTTCTTATCTTTTCTTCATCATCCATCATTCCTTACACCCATGTCTGGCTCCTATATATTCCTTTTTCACCTTCTTGGATTTTCACTTGTATCCGTCCTGGTGATAGCTGGTTGGATACTGAATCGGCGATTTATTAATGAAAAAGACCTTTCTCTGAAGCTCTACCTAGGCGGCATTATGCGGACTGTCGAACTCCTTTCCCCTTTTGCGGCCTCCGTTCTCCTCCTCACGGGCATCGGAAATATCTACAATCATTATTACGGTACCGGAGTCGACTGGTACAATCAGGGGTGGCTTGTGATCAAGATCATCCTGTTTGCCGTCCTTGTGGTGAACGGCATGCTGTTCGGACCGGCCCTCAGCAAGAGGAGGATAAAGACGGTCCAGGCCATGCTCCAGGAAGGTGTCACCGATGACGGGTCCAAGACAATAAGTCACCTCAACAGCCAGATCAACTGGTTTTATGTCGTCCAGGCAGTTCTGCTGCTGGGGGTTCTATTCTTTTCTGCATTCGGAACATCAAAACATCCCGGATATTTCTGACCGCTATATGAAACAGGCAATCACGCTTCTGCTGGCCCTTGTTGTCGCGGGCTGCCAGCGGCCCATGCCGGAGGATTCCATCTGGACCGGCTCTCTAACACTCGCCGATCAGAAACAGCTTCCC
>JACQPU010000238.1 GCA_016207365.1 Ignavibacteriales bacterium
CCCGACCCTGAATGCGATCTGAATTACATTCCCAACAAGGCTCAATCCTGGGAAGTCCCTGCAGCAATCAGTAACACGTTCGGATTCGGCGGGCATAATGCATCGATTCTCTTCAGGAAGTACCGGCAGTAACAGGAACCCTGGGGAAAGCGGAAAAGGATGTGCGCAACGTTGTGAAAGCCGTCCTCGGCTTGCTGACCGGCAACCGGGACAAACGGAATAACGGTCTCGCCGGATACGAAACCCTTCCGAAGCCGATCCTGGAACACCTCGACTTCCGGCAATTCGAACGGACGATTGGCTACAAGGCCCGCTCTCCACGCCTGTTTGTCGAGGCGCTTCTCCACCGATCATTTCTTCCCCAACTGGATGAAGGCTGGAATTCAAATGAGCGTCTGGAATTCCTCGGAGACGCAGTGCTGAATTTTCTCGTTGCCGAGTATCTTCATTCAGAGAATCCCGGCATGGAGGAGGGAGATCTGACGAAACTGCGATCGCGTCTTGTGAACAGGAGGATTCTCGCTCAGGTTGCCCGTGAACTCCGTCTGGCAGAGTTTCTCCTTCTGAGTGCGAGCGCCGCGCAGTCTCTCGATCAGGGATCCGAATCGATCCTCTCGGATGCTCTGGAGGCCATCATCGGAGCGCTGTACCTCGACGGCGGCATTGACCCTGCACGGGAATTTGTGGGGAAAACCCTTCTCCGGTCACACACTCTCCAGGTTGCCCTCACCGATGATAACTACAAGAGCGCGCTCCTGGAATACACCCAGGCCGAGGGACTTGGGATTCCGCGTTATGTCATTATGAGAGAAGAAGGACCCGACCACGACCGGCGTTTCACGATTGAGGTGTACGTCGGCCAGGAACGATGTGGTGTGGGAGTCGGACGAAGCAAGAAGGAGGCCGAACAGGCGGCGGCCGCACAGGCGTTGGAACGTTTTCAACAGCAGACGAATCAATCATGAAGAATACGGTGTTCGCAGACAGTGATTTTTCAACCCGGCAGGTCGGACCCCAGGCCCATGAACTGGATTCCATGCTCGGGACCCTCAATGTCCGCACGGTGGATGAACTTGTCGATCAGACAATCCCGTCATCCATCAGACTGAGCAAACCTCTCCGATTGCCGGAACCCATGAGCGAACATGGATATCTCGAGTGGATCAAATCCGTTGCTCAGAAAAACAAGGTTCTGAAATCGTACATCGGATGCGGATACTATGGCACGGTCACACCATCGGTCATTCGCCGCAACATCTTCGAGAATCCGGGCTGGTACACCCAGTACACACCCTACCAGGCTGAAATCTCACAGGGCCGCCTTGAAGCGCTCTTGAATTTTCAGACGATGGTCATTGATATGACAGGAATGGACGTGGCAAACGCGTCCCTCCTCGATGAAGGTACTGCAGCAGCGGAGGCGATGGCCATGGTCCACGCGCTTGTCGCCAGGCAAACCAACGGAACGCCGCGCGAAAAGTTCTTTGTGTCCGACAGCGTGCTTGCACAAACAATCGAGGTCATCCGCACAAGGGCTCTGCCGCTGGGCATTGTGGTCGTAGTGGGTAATCACGAAACCGTGAAGCTCGATGCCTCGTTCTTTGGGGCTCTCATTCAGTATCCTGCGGAAAACGGGGAAGTGCGCGATTATGGAGCTTTTATTGCCTCTGTCCATGAAGCGGGCGCTATGGCCATTGTAGCCGCGGATCTGCTCGGTCTCGCGCTGCTGAAGCCCCCCGGCGAATTTGGCGCCGATGTGGTGGTAGGTAATTCCCAGCGCTTCGGCGTCCCGATGGGCTTCGGTGGTCCCCATGCAGGGTATTTTGCAACACGCAAGGACTATATCCGCAGCATGCCCGGAAGGATCATCGGCGTGTCGGTCGATGCCAAAGGCAGGCGGGCGTATCGTATGACCCTGCAGACGCGTGAGCAACATATCCGACGTGAAAAAGCAACGTCGAATATCTGCACCGCTCAGGCACTTCTTGCAGTGATGGCCGGTATGTACGCGGTTTATCACGGACCGGAGGGAATCCGACGCATTGCGTCACGCATACATGGATATGCGAAGATCCTCGAAGCCGAACTTGGCACGCTCGGATTCAAACAGCTCAATGCCGTTTACTTCGATACTCTTCGGGTGGAAACCAAAAACAGTGACGACGTGCTGAGCAAGGCAGTTCAGGCAGGATACAATCTGCGGAAGATCGATGCTACCCATGTCGGGATTTCCCTGGATGAAACCACAGGTCCCGTGGATCTGAGAAACCTGAAGAATGTCTTTGCGTCGATTGCTGGAAAGCCAGAGAGCGAGTTCGATTTCCCGGCTCGTGCGGCTGCTGCGAAACTCTCGTTCCCGAAAGCCTTTGAGCGGACATCTCCTTTTCTGACACATCCGGTGTTTGCAAAGCATCACTCGGAAACCGAAATGATGCGATACATCAAGTGGCTGGAAAACCGTGACCTCTCACTGATGCATGCAATGATCCCGCTCGGATCGTGCACGATGAAACTTAATGCAGCGAGCGAGCTTCTGCCTGTGAGTTGGCCGGAATTCGCGGGACTCCATCCGTTTGCCCCGGACGACCAGATCGGGGGATACCGGATTGTCTTCCGCGAATTGGATGAGGCGCTCTGCGAGATTACGGGGCTTGCCGCGGCTTCGCTTCAGCCGAACTCCGGTGCACAGGGCGAGTTCACCGGACTCATGGTAATCCGCGCGTATCATCAAGACCGCGGAGACAAACAACGCACCGTGGCGCTCATCCCTGCCTCAGCGCACGGGACTAATCCGGCCAGCGCCGTCATGGCCGGCATGAACGTCGTCGTCGTGCAGTGCGATGAATCGGGGAACATAGACCTTGACGATCTGAAAGCCAAAGCCAATCAATACAAGGATCGTCTGGCGGCGCTCATGGTTACCTATCCATCCACCTACGGTATTTTCGAGGAGCAGATCCGGGAAATCTGCGATATCGTGCATAGGAACGGTGGACTCGTGTACCTGGACGGTGCGAACCTCAACGCGCAGGTGGGACTGACGAGCCCGGGCCTTATCGGCGCGGATGTCTGTCATATCAATCTGCACAAAACCTTCGCGATTCCCCATGGCGGCGGCGGCCCCGGTATGGGACCCATTTGCGTCACGAAAGATCTCGCGCCCTACCTGCCTGGTCACGGTGTTCGCGGAATAGGTGGAAAGAAATCGATCCCGGCCGTTGCATCGACTCCGTGGGGCAGCGCAAGCATCTTGTTGATCTCCTATGCGTATATTAAACTTCTCGGGGCCGAGGGTCTCACTGAAGCCTCAAAGATGGCAATTCTTAATGCAAATTACCTGAAGGCGAAACTTGAATCGCACTACCCTGCGTTATATCAGGGTAAGAACGGGCGGGTGGGGCATGAATTCATTCTGACCTTGAAACCTTTCAAAGAGGCGGGGATTGACGTGGAAGACGTCGCCAAGCGTCTGATGGATTACGGGTTCCACGCTCCAACAGTATCGTTTCCGGTCCCGGGTGCGCTCATGATTGAGCCGACCGAAAGCGAACCCAAGGTGGAGCTCGACCGGTTTGTAGAGGCCATGCTTTCAATCCGGGAGGAGATTCAGGAAGTGATGGATGGGCGGGCGGACCGGGAGGACAACGTGCTTAAGAACTCGCCGCATCCGGCTGAGGAGGCAATGTCGGATTCGTGGACGCACACGTATTCACGGGAGCGCGCGTTTGCACCTGTCCCATCGTTGAAACAGTCGAAATTCTGGGTACCGGTCGGCCGAATCAACAACACCTATGGCGACAGACATATCATGTGTAGCTGTCCGCGTGTGGAGGAATACAGCTCACAAGCCGGGTAGCTACTGAAAATTAAACCGACTGGATTCTCGGCCCCGGTAACAGTTCCTGGGCGCGGATTCGGTTGATACAAATGCCAATCGAAGACGCCGTAACGATCGAGACTATTCTCCGCACATCGAAGACCATTGCGCTCGTTGGTGCCTCCGAGGATCCCTCGCGGGACAGTCACCGGATCATGAGGTTCCTTCTGGACCGCGGATACACAGTACATCCTGTGAATCCGCGTTATGACACTGTACTCGGGAAGCGATGTTTTCCCAATCTTGAGGCCGTTCCGGAATCGATCGACATTGTGGATGTATTTCGGCGGCTTGAAGCCGTGCCCGAGATTGTCGATGAAGCCATAGGAGTCAAAGCGAAGGTACTCTGGTTGCAATTCGGCGTTATTCATGAGGAAGCCGCTGCGAAAGCAGAAGAGCACGGTATTCGGGTGATCATGGATCGCTGCATTGCGGTGGAGCACAGTCGGTTAATGTGAGAACAATACGGTCATCCATCCGATCCCTCCGCGCCGGAGGGGTTCGTTTTCGATGGAGAGAGCCATCGTGAAATACCAGGCCATCATCGTCGCTGTCCTCTTGCTGCCAGGCGGAAATCTGATTGGTCAGTCCGCCGGTGGCGAAGTCCCGATTGTCCGGTCGATCCTGGTCGAGGGCAACGAGACGACGAAGGAGTTTGTCATTCTGAGGGAGATGAGCACCCGGCCGGGGGATACGCTGAATTTCAACCGGCTCACGTACGACGAATCCAGAATTTACAGCTTGGGGCTCTTCAATCGCGTTGAGATCGAGCATATGATGGACGGCAATGCTGCCGACCTGGTTGTTCGCGTCCATGAACGCTGGTATCTCTATCCCTTTCCCATCCTCGGTTTCAAATATCGCGATTTCGACAATTTCTACTACGGCTTTGGCATTGCCCACACCAACTTCCGGGGACGGAATGAGAAACTGATCTTCGAGTTTGCCCTGGGATTTGATCGTTGGATCCGGCTCATCTATCAAACGCCGAAGCTCACTGACGGCGACGATGTATATTTTCGGATTTCCCTCTCCTCGGCAAGAGTGCAGAACCTCAACCCCGACCGCGGCCTCTATCAGCAACGCACACAGAGTGTGCTCCTCACGTTGGGAAAGCGATTCGGACTTTACTCCTTGCTTCAGGCAAGTGCAGGCTATGAACTCTGGAAGGTGTCGGATGAAATATCGGGTGGTACTCTAACTCCCGGAGGGCGCGATGCTTTCTTTTCGGCCGGTCTTAATTTTACGTACGATACCCGCGACATCCGCGAGTACCCCACGCAAGGCACGCTGTTCCAGATCAATACGATGAAGTATGGTTTTGGCGAATCGGTCGTGGATTTCTTCCGCTATGGCGCCGATGCCAGCCGCTATACACTGATGCCCTCTGCAATCACCCTCGCAACCCGAGTGCATGGGCAGTTCACTGCCGGCGGTCCCGTCCCCGCATATCGGTACGTTTATTTCGGATACCGCGAACGGATTCGCGGGTATTACAACAGGGTCCTTGAGGGAGAGAACCTGATCGGCGCCAATCTTGAAGTGCGGATTCCTCTTCTGTCTCCGCGCTATTACGAGTTCACAGCGTCCCCATTGCCCGAGTTCAGCGTGTGGCGTTATGGAATCTATGCCGGGATTTTTGCCGATGCGGGGAGGATCTGGTACAGGGACGAAGGTATGGGGGTGCGGCACTGGTATTCCGGATATGGGGCGGGGCTTCACTTTCTACTGCCGTATAGTATCGTGATCCGCACGGAGTTCGCGTTGAATCCTGAAGACCGGGGTGAGTTCCTGATCGACATGGCGGTGTCGTTCTGATGGATTGTTTTCTTGTCGAGCCGGATCAGATTCACGGTGATCTCCTGGTTCTTAGGGGAGACGAATACAGGCATCTGAGCCGCGTTCTCCGAAAGAGGGTCGGTGATCATGTGTTTGTCACGGACGGAAAGGGGACGATGTATGAAGTGATCATACGATCGTTCTCGCGGTCCGAGGCGGAGTGTGGCGTCGCCGAAAAGTATGAGAGGTGGAACGAGCCCCGTGTCGAGGTAACACTTGCCGTTTCACTTCTTCGGAATCCTTCGCGATTCGACATGGTGATTGAGAAAGCGACGGAGCTCGGTGTGACGACGATCATTCCGCTGCTCTGTGAGCGAACGATCCCAAAACATGAGAAACATGCCCGTTTGCAGAAAATCGCCGTTTCGGCCCTAAAACAGTGCGGACGAAGCATCTTGCCTCACATCTTTGTTCTTACGAGATTTGAAACGCTCGTTCGGAGCGCGGAACGCTTTCCATTGCGCCTTATTGCACACGAGCAGACGGAGCAATCGCAGTTTCTCGGCTCGGTGTTGCAACACCACAAGGATGACCGGTCGGTTTTGTTGATCGTGGGGCCCGAGGGAGGGCTGACGACCGGCGAAATGGCACTGGCGTCGGAACAAGGATTTGTTCCGGTCTCCCTCGGCCCGCGCAGGCTACGCTCGGAAACTGCTGCGATCTCAGGCATAAGTTGGATTGTCGGAGCATCGTAAGTCAACGTCTTGAACCTTAAACC
>JACQPU010000239.1 GCA_016207365.1 Ignavibacteriales bacterium
GTTGTATTTGCCTGGGCCTATTTCATCTGGACGGGTTCTATCAGCACCATCTGGCCGATGTTCGGAACGGCAAACCAGTTGCTCGCGGGGGTTGCTCTTGCTGTGGCCACGAGCGCCATCATCAATGCAGGCCGCGTGAGGTACGCGTGGGTGACGTTTGTGCCGATGCTGTTTGTGAGCACCACAACCCTCATCGCCTGCTATCTGAATATCGTCGACAACTTCCTCCCCCTTACAGCCAACCCGGCCACGGCCTTGCAGGGATACATCAACTCCGTTCTCACTCTCGTGATCATGCTCTGCGCGATCGCGGTGCTGACCGAGGCGTTCAGGCGATGGTACAGGGTTCTGGTTCTCCAGCAGTATTCGGTGAACGGAAAACTCGTTTCGGCCAGCGACAAGGGATTCGCTCCCCCCGAATACGGCTGCTCCTGAGGTCGGACGGATGCAGCTCGATCTGTTTGCCACCGAAGTCTACTACGATATTGAAACACAGAGGTCTGCTGACGAGGTCGGATGGGAAAACATACATCTGATGCGCCTCGCGGTGGGTGTGACGTGGTCTGCGCTCGAGGGATTCCGCCACTGGCAAGAGCGCGACGCAGAAGCGATGATCCAGTATCTGTCATCGTTCGATCGGGTCATCAGTTTCAACGGCGACGGTTTTGACTCGAGGGTCCTGAGCTACTATGGAGATGTCTCGGAAATCTCCAGGCGTTCCTTCGACCTCCTGAAGGATCTCAGGAACCGGCTCGGTCATCGCCTGTCACTGGATTCCATCGCCCGGGCGACACTGAATGTGGGGAAAACAGCGAATGGACTGCAATCGCTTCAATGGTGGAGGGAGGGGAGGATAGATTTGATTACGGCATACTGTGAGCAGGACGTCAGGGTCCTTGTTGACATCGTTTGTTACGCTCGCTCACATGGTTTCGTGAAGTACGCCGATAAAATGGGGGGTCCGCCGCTCACGGTATATGTTCATTGGTAGCCCTGCCGGACAACTCCGTCCAATCAGAGCTCCTTCCGTTCTGCATCGGACAACTGCGCGACGGTCCGAAACGTGTGCAACAGGGCATCCACCTGAATGATCAGTTTCTTCTTCTCAACGCGCGGCGCAAAAATCGATCCGTCCAGCATGTACAGCCTTCGCGTCGGCTCGTCGTACAGCGTGTAATTGACGAACGGACCCCCACCGGACTTATCGCTGAATCTCCAGTTTCCCCGTACCTCATAGGCAAACCTCTTCAGGAAATTTACCCTCTCGATCTCGAGATGATATGGTGCGATCTCAACGTATGCATCGTCTCCCACAGTCCGAAGAAACATCCGCGTAAGACTATCCCGAAGGCTAAGGACATAGCGGTCGGTAAGAATACCCGGATCATCAACGTCTTTCCAATGAACGAAAATCCATCGTTCCATGTCCGATGGACTGGCCCTCCGGATCCAGAAGAAACGCCCTGAGGCGGAATCAATAGCCACGTGGTAGTCATGCTGAATCGTCATTGTCCAGCCGTAGTTGGCGGCGAGCGATCGTTCGATGTCCTTCTTGTGATAGGATCCTTCGGCTGCAACCGCGGCAAGCTCGCGATGAACCGACATGCGGCTGAAATAGTATGACAGCTCGGTGGCCTTGCTTTCTATCGCCCCCTGAAGTGTCTTGAGGTTCTGCGCGGTGAGGAACATGAGGATCTGCCCCCGCGCGCGTGAATCATACTTGTTGAAGATAAATTCCCTGCCGTCGCGAACCAGCTGCTGCACCGCAGGATCAAGGGAACGGGAAAGATAGGAGGAAACCGGACCTGTGCCCTCGAGTGGCCCTACGATAATCCTGTTCTTCTCACGTCCATGGTGATCCCATCGATCGAACGGTACTCTCCGCAACACATGCCATCGTTCCGGCTGCGGAGTCCACACCGTGTCTTCAAACACCTGTCGAAGCACGTGTTCCATCGCGTCCCATGTTGCATCATCCGCAAACACCAGGATCTCATCGTCCGCGCCCCTGGCAGGGAGTTTAAAATCCCCGCAGGAGAGGAACATTCCGGCTAATACAAGCAAAAGTCCAACGCGTCTCATCGCGTAACTCCAACAGTTCGTTTACACATACAGATCAATCCCCGGCAGAAACAGCCAGTACAGCCCCCACAGAATCAGTCCGATTGTGAGGGGGACGGAAATGTTGTCGTCTACCTGACTTACCGAGGCTTCTGCCAGGGCTCCGGTGGCCGCGCCGGCAATCCAGAGTACATATTCGGTGAGAGATCCGGTAATCTTCGGAGCGATCAGAACCACGAGGATCGCGGAGCCAAAGAAGGCGAGGGTCCCCTCGAGGCTCTTGCTGAGGAACGGTCTCTTCCCGAAGCGTCGCCCGACGAGAGCCGACGTCGTGTCCGAAATAATGAGTATCGCAAAAGCATTGACGGTGATGATCTTGGGTAGAAGCGCAACACACACGACGGCGGAGAGGAGGATGTTTGTCGCGCCGGTCAGTCTGCGCGCCTTGTGGTCCTGCTCATGCTGGCGCAACAGCATTCCGAATGTCCTGTAATACCATACGCCGACGGCCGGAATGGTGTACCGGGCGATGTCGGTGAGAAAGAACGCCGCTGTGATGGGTACAAGAATATAAAGCGCGGTCTCGCGGGAAATGTAGTAGTAGACAACGGGGATGGAAAGCGAGCAGAGATGGATGCCCTTGCGAATGATTTCCGCACGGTACTTGATCGTGGCTTTCTGATCGAGGATGTCCGCTCCCTGCGCGTCCGGTTGGATGCCCTCGTCAACCCGGGACGGCTGGGAGGTCATGATTCCTTCGAAGCTCTTGTCGAAGTTGAGGCAGGGGAGGCAACAGGAGTCTTAGTCCCACTCTGCGGAGGTGTCTCTTCACCGTTATTGCGGCGATCGCTGGGTGGTAGCTCCTCGCCCCTGATCACCTTGTCAATTTCATCGGCATCGAGGATTTCCCGCTCGAGCAGTGCATTCGCAAGACGATGGAGCGCTTTCAGGTTGTCGCGGACGATCTTTTCCGACCGCTTCATCGACGAGGAGACAATTCGCTTTACCTCGGCATCGATCGCGATCGCGGTGTCTTCGCTAAAATTTCGGGATCGTGTGATCTCGCGTCCGAGAAACAGTTCTTCTTCCTTTGTTCCGTAGGCGAGCGGACCGAGCTTATCGCTCATGCCCCATTCGCAAACCATCTTGCGCGCGACTTCCGTTGCCCTTTCGATGTCGTTTCCTGCCCCCGTGGTAATCTGATTGAAAACGATCCTCTCGGCTGCACGGCCTCCAAGGGCGTAGGTGATCATCGATTCAAGATAATCCCTGGAATAGGTGTGCTTTTCGTCGATCGGAAGATACGTGGTTACACCGAGGGCGCGTCCGCGGGGAATGATTGTCACCTTGTGGACAGGATCGGCCTCGGGAAGGAACCGTGCAACGAGCACATGCCCTGCCTCATGATAGGCTGTGACCTTCTTCTCACGGTCGGAAATGATCAGCGTCTTCCGCTCCATGCCCATCATCACCTTGTCCTTCGCTTCCTCGAAATGCCGCATGGAAACGGCCTTGCTGTTTTGCCGCGCGGCAAGAAGAGCTGCTTCATTCACGAGGTTTGCAATGTCGGCTCCCGACAGCCCGGGAGAACCCTTTGCAAGAATATCCAGCCGCACATCGTCGGTGAGAGGAATGTTCTTTGTATGAACACGGAAAATTCCCTCGCGGCCTTTCACGTCGGGACGATCCACAACGACCTGGCGGTCGAAGCGTCCAGGCCTGAGGAGTGCGTGATCGAGGACATCAGGGCGGTTCGTGGCTGCAATGATGATCACACCGCTATTCTGCTCAAACCCGTCCATTTCCACGAGAAGCTGGTTCAGTGTCTGTTCACGCTCGTCATGGCCGCCTCCCAATCCGGCGCCGCGCTGGCGTCCGACTGCGTCGATGTCATCGATGAAAATGTTGCATGGAGCTCTCTTTTTGCCTTGTTCAA
>JACQPU010000235.1 GCA_016207365.1 Ignavibacteriales bacterium
AAAATGAAAAAAGAAAAACCAGTCGCTTTCACTGATTTTCAGTTTTCTTTTTTGTGTTTCATTGTTTTTTGATTTTTGCCTTTTTCCTTTTGTCCGCTATTCCATCACCAATATTCTTCCATAGAGAAAGTCGAATGAAAACGACTTTTTTTCCGTTTTCTGGTCCAGATACTCCGCCACTTTTTTCAGCCGTTCCGAGATCTTCATGATTCTCTCCTGCGCCTTCCTTCCCATTTCGTTCAGCCCCGTCAACACCTCGATCCTCCAGAACTCCACGAGTTCATCCACAATCTTTTTGTAGTCCCAGGGACCGTAGATCCCGATCCTGCGGATGATGTCCGCCATTTCCTTGAAGTGCGGAACGGTGAGTCCCGGCATCTCTATGGAGGGAAGAATTGCCAAGGCCGATTGGAGAGCTCTATTCGGATCGATCTTCAGGAGGGCCCGGAAGACGTTCCGGTAGAAGGTGTAGTGACGCGCTTCGTCAGCCGCAACACTTGCGAGAATTCCGTGGAGCGTAGGCTCGTGTGCGCCGGCCACTTTTCCTGTGTTGCCATGTGCGATTTGTGTGGCCCGTTCCTGGGCGGAGGTATAGACAAAGACTTTATAAGGATCCTTGTCCCATTCGGGTGTAAAACCTGAACACTGATATGCAAACTGCATCATTTCGATTTGCGTGAACTTGAACAATCGTGCATCCCGCGCGTAATCCCGCAACACACCCCCGTGCCTGTCCTCTTCCGCCGTCCAAAGGAAATTCCACTTGCTCCAGATATTGTTTTCACCCAAATGCGTCGCAAGGATTCGGTGAAAATGCGGGAGACCCTCTTCGGTGAGAAGATTCAGCGCCACTGCCACGCGCGCCGCGTCGCTGATCCCGCGCGCACGCTCCCGAAGAGCCTTCACCTTACGTTCCGCATCATCATCCATCTGTTCATCGGCTGGGAGGAACTCGCCGGGGTACCACATCCTTTTCTTTGCAAGGTGATCGGCCATGAGTGATTCCACGAGGGGCGAAAGCTCCTTCAGGACTTCTGCCTTTTCATGTGTTTCAAAGCTTCGTGCTGGTTCCTTTGGAACAAGAACTTCCATGGAGAGTCCTTCAGAATTGTTTGTTGCACAGGCGGTACAGCCGACTCGCGTGGATTCGATGAGGAAATGCTGGAACACGGCGCCTGCTACAATAAGCGCTAATTCCTGATTGAAAACAAGAAAAAAAACGCAGTTTCATACGCAGAATCAATGATTTGCTTCCGATTTATGCCAAAGCGCGATGCGCACCGTGCGGTCACCTCACATGGACAGCCTTCCTGACATCCCGCATCGCCTCGCGGAAGTGTCGGAAGGAGGCCTTGAGCTGAAGATCTACTTTGCCGTGTGGCGGTCCGGTTCCCGAACGTACCAGACACCCGGAGGCAGAGCCACTTTGTTTCTTCCGCTTCGCTGGGCCTCGACTGCTTTCTAAACGTTCCTACGCGTGCGCCGTTCAAAATATCAACACCCGGGGGAGGAAGGTGTCAACAGGTGTCCGCGTGGAGAGAGATGGTACATCCGTTACCGAGAGCCACATCTGGAAATACACCATCGCAGATCAGGCAGTGCGTCAGTTGAGTTTTGTCAACGAGGTTGTCTCGGACTTGAGGCTTTCGCCGGATGGGAAGATGCTTGCGTTCACGTCCCGGCGGGATGGCAAGCTGGGGTTGTATTTGTTAAATGCGCCGGGGGTTTTGGCAAAACGAACTGACTAAGGGGGACTTGCAGGGCTCTTCAAGAACTGTCAGGGTCTGAGTTGCGGCCGCGAATCCTGACAGCGCAACGAGCACGAAGCCCCGGTTTTCCGGGGCTCTTTATCCTGTCAATCCTTCCCATCCTGTCGATCCTGGTCAATCGTGAAACACGGCGTTGAAGATATCGGTGTTGCTCAGCATCCCGATAATATCCTTCCCATCGAATACCACTGCGCGCCGTATGCCGGTGTTATGCATCAACCGGGCACAGTACTTCAATTGAAGACCGGGAGACACCGTGACCAGAGGTTTGGTCATGATTTCGTGAACCCTCACCTCCGCCGGATCTTTCCCCGGATCAATGATCTTATTGACCACATCTTTCCGGGTCATAATCCCCCAGGCATCTCCATGATCTCTCCGATTCACCACCAGGCTGGAGACCTTCTTGTCCTTCATCAACTTGATGGCATCTCGCACCGAGGCTTTCCCGTCAACAAACACGACGTTCTTTTTCATCACGTCGGAAGCCTTTCCAAACCGAACATCTTTCAAAGGTTTCTTGGACATGGCTGGCCCTTTCGAGTATACGTGGATGGATGAGTGGTCTATGCCACGAAGAGGAGAATCCACTTCAACATTCGACCGTTGGACATTGGATAGGGTCATCCTCCGACCAAAAACAATGTCGAACATGCAATATCGAATAATGAATGTCGAAGTATTATGCGGAATCAGGCAGTCAGAGGAGAGAATGGAAACCGGATACGACGGGCGTAAAGCCGAGGGGGCCTGGGGAATGGGTCCGGTCTCCGCCACACGAGAGGATCGTTGCACGCTTCCGTCTGAACCGTGCGAGATTCTATGCTACAAAGCTAGCGTGAGCTGCAATGAAACGCAAATCCGACTCATGAGAGAGATTCCTAGTATGGTCACAATTCACTAGGCCACATCGTCTTAATCCCGTCGGGAGAATGGAGACCTTCCGAGAGCTTCTTTAATTCTGAGAATTCTGATTCATACTTTCAACAACCAACAGCTCTTCTTCCACAGCCTGCTTCAGAACATCCTTCGGCAGTGCGCCAACGGCCATCTTGGGCTGACCGGTTTTCGGGACGAACAGCAAAGATGGAATGCTGCGGATACCGAATGCGCCGGCTAGTTCCTGCTCTTCATCAGTGTTCACCTTGTAGAAATTCACCCGTCCGGCGTACTCCTTCGACAACTGCTCGATCACAGGCGCAACAGCACGGCACGGGCCACACCATGGAGCCCAGAAATCAATAACGCATGGAAGATCACCCTCGAACTTCCACTCCTTATTCTTTTCATAGTCAAACACCTTTTCCAGAAACGTTTGCTTCGTCAGGGCTTCCGCCATGATATCCTCTCTCATCTTGTTTACAAATGGTTAATTACATTCTGGAGCTTCGCGCGCACGTCCTGTGCGATGGAGGCCAGGGTTTCATTACCGGACAACTTCACCATCGCCATCGGATCAAACGCGGAAACGACCGTTGTAGAACCGTTCTCGTATCGTCGTCTTTGCAACAGTTTCTTCGAACGAAAGGTTCAGTGCTTTTGAAAAGCCGTATCCCATTTTCCTCCCTTGGTATTCAAAACGTTAGATGAGATAATTTCCAAAAGGATTCAGGAATCTTACTCATCCATATCAACTGTCACATATTACAACGCCTTCATTAAGTCCGGGTCTTCAAAGTCCTGGGGGGAATTGAGATTGACGAGCATTCGGGGATTGAATCGTGGGTCATCCAGGGGATTGACGAGGTCCGCCCCAACTTTTGTCACCAGGTCAGTCATTCGAAGGCGGCCCTCCTTCAGACATCCGGCGATAACTGGAAGGGCGGCTTGACTGTACAGGCCGCACAATGGGTACATGCGTGTACCATCCCAGAGGATGCGCACGGGCTTGTGAGAATCTTTTCTGAGGAATTCCCGAATGAGGTCTGCGGGGAAAAATGGCATGTCGCATGGCATCACAAACACCGGTGCAGGTGCCGCGACTATGAGCGCTGCATGGATTCCCCCCAAAGGCCCGGATTTCTTCACTACATCCGGAATCACCCTGATTGCTGGTAACTCGTACTTCGAGCCGTCATCGGCTACAACTATCACGTTATCAAAGACCGATTTCAACGTATCGACGACCCATGCAATCATGGGCTTGCCGTTAATCGGGATCAGAGCCTTGTCCGTGCCCATGCGCGTGCTCTGACCGCCCGCGAGGACGGCACCAAGAGGTACCATGGATGAAACAAATGTGGTGTTGGTAAAATAGTTAATGGTTCGTCACATCCCGCACTATTCCAACAAGAGGAATTTTCTCCTTCTACGCAAGCGATTTGCACGCTCGAGAATTCCTTCGTATTCTGAACTGCCGATGAACAAGCACACACGCTCCAAACCACAGGAAGACAGGAAGTTAATCACGCGTGCCCGTAAGGGTGACGCCACGGCATTTCGGGACCTGGTACAAACCTATCAGGGCTTGGTATACCGCTTCGCCTCCACGTTTGCCGGGATGAAGGCAAGGCTGCGGAAACTCTGCAGGATACGTTCATTAACGTTTACCGGAAGCTCGGTCAGTTCGATGGAAAATCGAAGTTCGCGACGTGGTTGTACAGAATTGTCGCAAACAACTGCCTGATGAAGCGGCGCAAACGAAAGCTGGATACGGCCTCGTTTTCATTCGACACACCGGAAGGGTTTCGGAACGATCCTCTCAGGGACGATGAGGGGAACATCATTCAGACCGTACCCTCGTGGAAACCGACACCTCTGGATGCTGTCATGAATACGGAACTCAGAGAAACCCTGGAACGCGCGATCCTGCGATTGCCCGTTGAATACCGGGTAGTTTTTGTCCTCAGGGATATGGAGGAAAAATCGGCAGAGGAAACAGCGAAGATCCTCAAGCTGTCCATTCCCGCCGTAAAGTCCCGGCTTCGAAGGGCCAGAATG
>JACQPU010000236.1 GCA_016207365.1 Ignavibacteriales bacterium
GAACATGGATATGTGTGTCCGGTGATCGACGATTCCACGGTCATCGAGATTCGTCAGGGTCGCCATCCGGTCATCGAACGGCTGCTCCCCCCTGGTGAGCGCTATACGCCGAACGACACATATCTCGATACCGCCAGCGATCAGATTCACGTCATCACCGGTCCGAACATGAGCGGAAAGTCCAGTTACCTGCGACAGGTCGGACTGATTACACTCCTGGCGCACATGGGCAGTTTCGTACCGGCGCAGTCGGCGAGAATCGGTCTTGTTGACAAGATCTTTACCCGGGTTGGGGCGAGTGATAATATTACATCCGGAGAAAGTACGTTCCTTGTCGAGATGCACGAGGCGGCAAAGATTGTCAATGCGGCAACCGGCCGGAGTCTTGTTCTCCTTGACGAGATCGGACGCGGAACGAGTACCTTCGACGGGATCAGCATCGCCTGGGCGTTGACCGAGTACATCCATCAGCGCATCGGCGCCAGGACCCTGTTCGCAACGCACTACCATGAGCTCAACGAACTGGCTGCGACGTATCGGCGCATCAAGAATTACAAAGTCGATGTAAGGGAGTACGGCGACAGGGTCATTTTTCTTCATAAAGTTGTACCGGGATTTGCCGATCATTCTTACGGCATCCAGGTTGCACAAATGGCAGGATTGCCGCCGGAAGTTATTGACCGCGCGACCGTCATCCTGAAGAATCTTGAGCAGCCCGACTGGGGGCCGAATCGCGCGGTGCGGGCCGGCCATGGGGATGTACAAATGACGTTGTTCGAAATGAAGGAGGATGAACTTCAAAAGGAAATTCGCAATCTGGACGTTGACGTGATGACGCCCTTGGAAGCCCTCAAGAAGCTGGCCGAACTTAAAGAACGTCTAAAGGAGAGAAAACGGTGACGAGAGAACTGCTTGGAGAGCTGTTTGCGTATGACGGATGGGCAACGCGCAAGTTGCTGGAGGTCGTCGCGACGCTTTCGGAGGAACAATATACGAGGGATCTTGAATCGAGTCATGGCGGAATCAGGGGTACGCTCGTTCATGCCTATGGGGCGGGGGAGATCTGGCTCAAGCGATGGGAGGGCGAAAGCCCGACCGCGCTCATCACCGAGCAGGATATCCCAACATTCAAATTGCTGGCGGAACGATGGTCAGTACTTGAAAAAAAGTTGGAGGATTTTCTGAAGGGGGTGCCGGACGCACGACTTCAGGCGCCACTGGCGTATCGGAACATCAAAGGCGAGCCAATCAGCACGGAGTTGTGGAAGCAGATGCAGCACCTTGTCAATCACGGGAGCTATCACCGCGGTCAGGTAGTGGCCATGTTGCGCCAGCTCGGCGTGAAACCTGTGGCGACAGACCTGATTAACTTTTACCGGGAACAGCATGCCTGAGGAGCCGATTGTGCTCCGGAAGCATCGCCTCCGCCATATTCCGGCGCTTGCCGTTCGCCGCGCGTTCTTTACTCGGCAGTTTGCGCCCGGATGTTCCATGGCAAATTGCAACGCGGACTGTTGCCGTTACGGGGTGATGGTTGATCCCGTGGAACGTGACCGAATCCTTGCCCACCGGGAAATGATCCTGAAATACATGGAACCACATCAGGAGAGAGACCCGGCGAAGTGGTTTGAGGACCCGCATCGTGACCCAGATTTCCCGTCAGGCACAGCCGTGGGTACTCAGGCGAGGGACTATGGTTGTGTCTTTCTTGACTCGTCGGGACGGTGCGTTCTGCAGAAGGCCGCCATGGGCGAAGGATTGGACAAGTTCTTTCTTAAGCCGTTTTTTTGCGTTGCGTATCCCGTAACGATCGAGGATGGAGAACTGATGATTGACGATGCCGATTTTGTCAGCCGTCCTGCATGTTGTACGCCAGTCGGAAAAGGCGCAAAGACCGTGTTCGAGGTTTGCCGCGATGAGCTTGAGTTTGTTCTGGGTGAAGAGGGGATGTTTGAGTTGCGCGATACAGCCAAGAAGCTCGCTGGCTGAAAAATCTGCCGTTTTGTTGGTCGCAACGAGTCCTGCCACACAAGGAGGAACCCATTCATGTCCAGCGCTTCCCGCAAGGATTTTTCCCCGTTTGAGATTGCCATGCACAACGTCGATATTGCCGCGAGGACCATCAAGCTGAACGGCGATATTGTCACTTTGATCAAGAACCCGGATCGTGAGCTCAAGGTGGAACTTCCTTTGATGCGCGAAGACGGCACGCTGCAAGTATTTACCGGCTACCGCGTTCAGCACAATAACGCTCGGGGGCCATTCAAAGGAGGAATTCGTTACCATCACGAGGTGGATCTCGATGAGGTCCGTGCGCTGGCAGCGCTGATGACGTGGAAGACCGCTATTGTCAGTATCCCATTTGGAGGAGCGAAAGGGGGCATCACCTGTGACCCGCGGAAGCTCTCTCAGAAGGAGCTCGAGCAGTTAACCAGACTTTTCACCACAGGCATCGATCCGATCATTGGTCCGAACGTGGATATTCCGGCACCAGATGTTAACACGAACGCGCAAGTCATGGCCTGGTTTGCGGATGAATACTCGCGACGGCACGGTTTCTCTCCTGCGTGTGTCACCGGCAAGCCGGTCGATCTGTTCGGTTCATACGGACGTGAGGAAGCGACGGGCCGCGGTGTGGTAATGACGTACAGAGAAGCGGCCAAGGCCTTCGGGATCGATATGAAGGCGGCTTCAGTGGCGGTCCAGGGTTTTGGAAATGTAGGATCCAATACTGCGAAGATCCTCTCGCACATGGGCGGGAAAATCGTGGCCGTGAGCGATGTAGAAGGTGGCATCTACAACAAGAAAGGCCTCGGGGTCGCCGAGTTGCTGAACTATGTGAAGAAGACAAAGGCGGTTAAGGATTTCCCGGGAAGCGAGCCTTTGACGAATGAGGAGTTGCTTGAATGTTCGTGCGATGTGCTGATTCCGGCCGCGCTTGGGGGGCAGGTCACCAAGTCCAACGCCCCGCGGATCAGGGCAAAACTGATTGTCGAGGGTGCAAACGAGCCGCTGACCTATGAAGCGGATGAAATCCTCGAGGCCAAAGGAATCCACGTTGTGCCGGACATTCTGGCGAACGCCGGCGGTGTGACTGTTTCGTATTTTGAATGGGCACAGAACCTCCAGCAATTCCGTTGGCAAGAAGATCGCGTGAACGCGGAACTCGAAACCATCATGGTCCGCGCGTTCGATCAGGTTTGGAAGAAAACCCAGGAGTACAAAGTGCCCATGCGGATCGGAGCGTACATTGTTGCAGTTGAACGCGTTTCAAAAGCAACCGCACTAAGGGGCCATCATTAAATCAAATCGCAAACTCTGCTCTTGATTCAACGTTGAAATCTTTGAAGGATGAAGATGAACCACATGTGATACTCCTCGTCTTCTGTTTGATTCTCGCGCCAAAATCCGGTATTTTACATATTCGTACTCGCATTTTCTCAGGAATCGGATTTGTTTCGGGCAATCCAGACTCGCATTGAGTTCAAGATCCTCCTTCTCATTATCGCCGTCCTCATTGGGGGGTTCGGCACCTATGTTGTTCTAACCATTCAGCAGGAATCCGAAGCGCTCCATACCCAGGCCCAGGAAAAGCTTCAGCTTTTCTCAGAGTCCGTGAGCGCGGGTATCCGGAATGTCATGCTTACCGGCAAGTCTCCGTTTGCTGTTTCGTTTGTCAACGATACCCGGGAGAATCTCCGGTTTGCTTCTACTACGATTTATGACAGGTTTGGGCGCGAAGTGTTCCTGCGGGAAGGTGAGGGGGTGGTGTACGACGTGAAGGACGAGTGGATGCGTAAGACGCTCACGACGCGGGCTATGACGTCTGCCGTTGTCGGCATAGATGGCTCAGATATCTACGCACGGTATGAACCTCTGAAGAATG
Organism: Ignavibacteriales bacterium; assembly: GCA_016207365.1. GTDB lineage: Bacteria > Bacteroidota > Ignavibacteria > UBA10030 > UBA10030 > JACQPU01. Next base: position 3,887 of record JACQPU010000236.1, read on the forward strand.
GTTCCGAATGCTGGAGGTGTCATGACTCCCGCGACCGCCTGCGGGGTGTATTGCTTCTTGGTCTTCGACCCGAGCCGCTTCGAACCACAAGTCCGATGGGAATAAAGGACCTGGCGGGTACTATCGGCCAGTTTGCGGCGACTGCATTCCGGACGATCATGCTTGGAGGGCAGGGGGAGATGATGGACACCC
>JACQPU010000245.1 GCA_016207365.1 Ignavibacteriales bacterium
ACGTGCACATGAAGTCCAAAAATCATCAGCCGCCGTGCCATCCATCGGTTCCGGTCGATCAGATACCTGTACCGCTCGGCAGGATATGGGATTCGATCGGAGTATCGTGCGAACGGATGCGAACCCGACGACGCAAACTCGACGCCAAGTTCTCCGCCGATCGCCTCGAGGCGCGTGATTTGATCCTCAAGATCCCGTTTGACTTCCTTTATGGACTTACAGACCCCCGTGTTGATTTCGATCATTGCCCTCATGAGTTCCGGCTTGATGTGCTGGAGTTCCCCGCCAAGTTTTTCAAAGATCTTTGGTGAGACGGGCGTCAGATCCTTGGTTTTCGAATCGAGGATCTGGAGCTCCACCTCCACACCCAGCGTCATGGCTTCTGATGGATGAAACTCTAGCGGCACAATGCCTCCAAGTGTTGAATCAAAATCTCTCTCCCGTGTTCAATGACCACGCCCGCTTCCAGGACCAGAACCGGGAACTGCGCATCGAGCTCACGAATCCCTTGAACAGAAAGGAGCCTGACGGCATCTTTTTGCGTGGTCACAAGCGAACGAGCCCCGGAATCACCGGCTTTCCGGGCCAGTGAATGAAGGTCTTCCGGCCTGTACCAATAGTGGTCAGGAAACGCCACATGAACTGCGACATCAATTCCAAACATCTTCAGGGTATGCTCGAATCCCTCCGGCCTCGCAATCCCGGAAAACGCGACAACGGGTTTATCCACTCCGGAGTTGGAGACGACGTCGCCGGTGAGCAGACGCCGGAGTTTCTGCGGACGAAGCAAAAATCCAATGACGGGTTTTGAAGTCCTGTTCTGAATCGCCGACACCGCCCGGTTAAACGCCTCTTCATTCTGCCATCCGGAAACGCCAACAAGATTCGCGCGCCTTAGCCCGGTCAGCGGCTCCCGCAGGTATCCGGCCGGGAGGAGTCTGCGTTTTCCGAGAATATCAGACGCCCGCATCAGGAGCAAATCCAGGGCACGTCCGAGCGATCGATGCTGAAACCCGTCGTCGAGAATGATCACTTCGGGACGAAAGTCCTGCACCAGTTGGCGTGCACCGTGCACACGATTTTCATCAACTGCGACAACCACTCCCTGGAGAGTATCCGCCATTTGAGCCGGCTCATCGCCTGCAGTGATCGCTTCAGCACACCTTTGGTAACCGTTGCTCACTACCTGATAGCCCGTGGACATTCGTCCATATCCTCTGCTCAATACGGCCACACGAAGACCGCGATCTTTAAGATGGCCCGCAATGTATTCAACCATCGGTGTTTTTCCCGTTCCCCCCACCGCTATGTTTCCCACCGAAATCACGGGAACCTCCATGCGATGAATGTTCAAGATTCCTGCATCAAAGAGCAGGTTTCGCACAGACATCCCGAGGCCATACAACCAGGACACGGGAAGCAGGAGAGGTGACGGCTTCACACTTCATGCCATTTGAAGGACGTGCTCCGCCGCGCGACGCGAAGCCCCAGGCTTTCCAAGTCGCTCGCGCAGCGAAAGAAGCGATGATCTCATTAAATGCAGCTGCTTTGTGTCTCCGAGGATTTCCCTCGCCTTCCCGGCCAACGCGGCAACCGTTGCCCGATGTTGGATGAATTCCGGAACAATGGTCCGACCCGCAACAATGTTCACCAGACCGATGGTGTTCACCCGCACAAGGAGACGTCCGATAAGGTACGTCAGCCATGACGTTTTGTACACCACCATCATTGGCGTTCCGAAACACGCCGTTTCAAGGGTTGCCGTTCCCGAAGTAACCATTGCGAACGCTGAATGGGCCATGACGTCGTATGTTGCACCTTGTACCAGGTGAACCCCTTCCACGGGGTACATGGTTCTGAAATATTCCTCATCGAGCGTCGGTGCCACTGCAACGACAATCTCCATTCCCCGCTCGCGCGCCGTTCTTCGCCCTGCCTCAAGCATGACCGGAAAGATCCTTTCGATTTCCTGGCGCCGACTGCCAGGCACGAGCCCCAAAATTTCCTTCGCGGGATCTATGCCGTACCGTTTGCAGAAATGCTTCCGCTCGAAATGAGGTTCAAGGACCTCCAGGAGAGGATGACCGACAAATTCCGTCGAAACCCCCTCACGTTCGTAGAGATCTTTTTCAAACGGGAACACCACAAGCATCTTGTCCACGAGGGCTTTGATTTTCCTGATCCTCGACGCATGCCACGCCCAGACTTGGGGGCTGATGTAATACACGATCTTCATTCCGTACCGCCGTATTCTTCGGGCAAATCGCAGGTTAAACCCCGGATAGTCGATGAGAACCAGCACCTCGGGCTTCTTGAACTTCACGATCTGTTCGAGCGTGTGCTCCATCACCTTGATGAAGGGCAGGTGTTTGACCACTTCCACAAAACCCATGAATCCCAACTCGCGTACATGATAGACGACAGTCATTCCTTCCTGTTTCATTCGGTCTCCGCCCACACCGAACACATCGATCGAAGGATTCTTCCTCCTCAGTTCTCTCACGAGTCCCGACCCGTGCAGGTCGCCCGATGCTTCCCCTGCGATGACCATGACGCGGTTCACCATGGTCAGATCCATAACCAACGCACTATGACGAGGGTCCCCACAATGGCAATTGCCTGGAGCGTCCGCCGTTCTGAGCGGCGCGCCCCTGCCCAATCCGGCCGCTGGCTTTCCTGGCCGACCCTGGCGGGCCTCAGGGCAGGCAGAAACCTCGGCACGGTGTTTCGATACTGCTCATACCGTTCGCCAAACTGTTTCGCGAGAAATTCCTCTTCCAGCGACACGATGGCAGCATATTGGAACCCGAAAAACACGAGCGTTGCCAGAAGCATCCAGGGAACCAGCGCGTGGGACAGGACGGCAATTCCGGCATACAGCATCATGTTCCCCACATACAACGGATTCCGCGTGCAGGCAAAAGGTCCTGAGGTCATGAGCTCCGGCGCCCCGACGTTTCCGGTGACTCTTGTAAGCGGACCGGCGTACGCCACACCCCAAAATCTAATCCCTTCACCTGCGAGTGCCAGAAGTGCCCCGCCAACAAGCGTCCATGGCGTCGGCTTTGCAAAAACGATCATCAGCAAAAGAAACGGAATCGGCGTGTAGCTCCGGTTGCGAAAGATGAGCTGACGGATATCCGCCATGCTATTACTCCGCAATGAACAATGCGCGCCGGGCCATAGCCGCCTCCCGCCGGGGTTTGACGAGTTTTCTGCCACGGAGACGCTCAAGGCGCTTCCGCACATCAACAAAATCATGATACTCGAAATAAGAAATATTCGATTCCTGACAATTCTTGATCAAATCATTTTTGGCAAAAACAACGTCTGCGTATCGGACTGGGCACCGGTCGGACATGCCGTCTCCGATGTAAATCACCACATCATCATCCGCCGACTGTACAGCGACGTGATTCCGCTTGCAATTCCCACACTGCTCACAATGTTCATCCCTATAGGGAAACTCCGCGGACAGGGTCGTCAATTCAGCATCCGTGGAAAACACTGTCTTGTTGGCAAAGAACGGTATACTGCCAAAGCCATGGCGCTCAAGGATCCGCTTCACGTAGAAATCCAGCCCATCGCTCAGGATGACGATCGGCATTTCGTGCGCGCGGCAAAACGAGACAAACGCCGGAAATCCCGCATCGAGTGCGAAACCGTCCGCAAATGCCTCGAGATCGTCGCGGCTCACTGTGCCAACTGCCTCACACTCCCGACGAAGGCACTCTCTGGCATTGATCATTCCCTTAAGGTACTCCTCCACGATAGCCACTGCGCGTACACCGACAAACGTGCGGAACAATGCATTCCCAACGTCGCCGGTGACGACGGTGCCGTCAAAATCGCAATAGACTCGCACCATGGGATTGGATCTCTCCGGCCGGATGCGCGGCGCTGCGCGTCGATCCGGACTCAGCTCGTCACGGGTTCGTCGAAGCGGACGGAAACGAGTTTCGATACCCCCTCTTCTTCCATCGTTACGCCATAGAGGGCATTCGCCCATTCCATCGTGCGCTTGTTGTGCGTCACGACGATAAACTGGGTATCACCGGAAAACTTCTTGAGAATTCTGGTGAACCGGTCAATGTTGCTATCATCCAACGGAGCATCGACCTCGTCCAGAATGCAGAACGGGCTGGGTTTGACAAGGTAAATAGCAAACAATAGCGCAATCGCGGTCAGAGTTTTCTCTCCGCCGGAGAGAAGATCAATCGATGTGGGTCGTTTCCCCCGCGGTTTCGCGGTGATCTCGATCCTGGCTTCGAGAGGATCCACCCCTTCTTCCAGCTGCAGATCGCACTCGTCCCCCTGGTCGAACAATCCCTTGAACGTGGCAATGAAATTTTCACGGATCAGTTCGAACGTCTCCAGAAATTTCCTCTGCGCCGTAGTGTTGATTTCCTCAATCGTTGCCATGAGTGTTTGTTCCGACTCTTCCAGATCTTTCTTCTGTGCGTTAACGAAGTCCAGCCTTTCCTTCTCGCTCTTGTA
>JACQPU010000246.1 GCA_016207365.1 Ignavibacteriales bacterium
CCCGCAACATGCAGAACTTCACGTTTCTCAAGGAGCTTGGGAAGGCATCGAAACCTGTGTTGTTGAAGCGAGGACTTTCTGCGACAATCGAAGAATGGCTTATGTCTGCGGAGTATATCCTTGCCGGTGGAAACATGCAGGTCATTCTTTGTGAACGGGGAATCCGGACCTTCGAAACAGCCACCCGCTACACCATGGATATTGGTGCGATTCCGGTAATCAAGAAGAAAAGCCATTTGCCGATTGTGGCAGATCCTTCACACGGTATCGGAATCCGGGATAAAGTCATTCCGATGGCGCGGGCAGCGGTCGCTGCCGGGGCCGATGGTCTTCTCATTGAAGTTCATCATGATCCCGATCATGCAAAGTCGGACGGTGCACAATCGCTGTTCCCGGATCAATTCAAGCAAATGATGCAGGAAGTGCGCATCATCGCTCAAGCGATTGGGAGGCGGGTACCGTAGCGGCCCCTTGCCCTCATGAAATCCGCAAGTCCGTTCAGGCGTGTTACGATTGTCGGCGTTGGCCTTATCGGGGGATCGCTTGGTCTGGCCATACGCCGGCAGAACCCGCGCGTAATCATTACAGGCGTTGACAGACGAAAGGTCCTCGACCGAGCCCGGCACCGGGGAGCCATCAATGTTTCCGAGCCCTCCCTCGCACGTGCGGTAGAAAACGCGGATCTGGTAATTCTCGCGACTCCTCTGAATCGCATCAAATCACTTCTTCCTGTCATCGCACGCTCGGTTTCTTCTCAAGCGCTGGTGACCGATGTAGGGAGCGTCAAGGCTCAGATCATGAACGATGCCCGGATGTGGTTTCCTAAGGGTAACTTCATAGGCGGGCACCCCATGGCAGGATCGGAGCACTCTGGCATTCAAGCTGCCCACCCGTTGCTGTTCGAGAATGCCATCTATGTGTTGACGCCACTTTCGAAAGCTCGAGTCCGAGCTGCCACGGCATTTGTGAGGAGTGTTGGAGCGCGTCCGCTCGTTATGGATGCAGGGGTCCACGACGCTGTTGTTGCAACGGTTAGCCATTTGCCGCAGCTTGTTGCCATCGCCTTGATGAACCTGGCCGGTAGTCAGCCAGGAATGGCAAAGGCGTGCCTGCAACTCGGAGCGGGGGGATTCAGGGATATGACGCGAGTTGCGTCAAGTCCATTTGAGCTCTGGAAGGGCATTTTTCCCGCAAATAGGGCGAAGATTCAAGTGGTACTGCGGCGATTGGAGCGGATGCTCGCGGGCTATCGCCGCTCTCTGACTCGCGCAGATCTCCGCAAGATTGCAGCCGAGTTTCGGCGATCACAAAGACTTCGTAATCGCATACCGTCAGATATGAAGGGATTCCTTCGCCCGCTTCCACAGCTGGAGGTATTTCTGCCGGATCGCCCGGGAATGTTGGCTCGACTGACGGGAGCTTTGGCCCGAAAAAATGTCAATATCAGAGACATTGAGTTGATAAGAGTGCGGGAAGGTATGGGAGGCATGTTCCGGCTCTCGTTCGAGTCGGCTCGTGAGAAGGAAAGAGCCAGGAGGACCTTGCACGCGGCCCGGTTTGCGGTCGAACGGTGACGTGTCAGCTCTCTTTGCTGCCTGGCGATTCTGAGGCGGGTTTTGACGTATCCGAATCACTTTTCATACCTGGACCTGTTCCCGTGTCAGCCTTTTTCACCGTTTCGTTCTTCCCTGCCTTTGTTCTATCCCCACCCTTCTTGTAGTCGGTAAGATAAAAACCCTGTCCCTTGAAAATCATTCCGGCGCCTCCCCCCAGAACACGCTTCAAGCTACCCTGGTGGCAGCGGGGACACTGAACAAGGGCCGGCGCGGAGATCGACTGAAACTCCTCGAATGAATGGCCGCACTGGGTGCATTTATATTCATAGGTTGGCATGAATCCTCCCTTGAAGCATAACTCCCGGCGTTTATTGCCGCAATCTTTGTAGTCCTTCCCTGATTCGCTCAATTCCTTTTTTCAGGTCTTCCATCGAACATGCATAGGAAAGGCGGATCCACCGCTTTTCCCCGAATCCTGTTCCCGGCACCAGTGCAACATTGTATCTGGTGAGGAGAAATTCGCAGAGATCATCGGCCGTTTTGATCGCCATGTTGTCCATTCGCTTTCCCAGATACGCACTCGCGTCAAAAAACAGGTAGAAAGCCCCTTTTGGCAGGACGTACCTGGTCTCGGGAATCTCGCGAAACCGCTCCGTCAGATACACTCGGCGGCGATCGAACTCGGCGACCATGGCGTGGACGATGCCGTTGAGGTTGCCCGTAAGAGCAGCGAGGGCCGCTTTCTGGGCGACAGAATTCGCGCTGGAAGTGACCTGACCCTGAAAGGTCTCTGCGATGTCAATCACGCTTTTGTGGCCAGTCATGAACCCGATGCGCCAGCCGGTCATGGAATATGCCTTTGATACTCCATTCACGGTAATGACCTGGTCCCTGATCGCCGCGATCGAACCCGGACTGAAGTGTTGTTCACGGTCAAAGAGAATTCTTTCGTAGATCTCATCGGAAATAAGATACACTCCCGACATCCGGACGATTTCCGCGATGGCTTCGATCTCTTCGCGACTGTACACAGCTCCCGTCGGGTTGCAAGGACTGTTCAGTATAACGGCTTTCGCTTTCCTTGTAATTGCTCTCTTCAGCTGCGATGCGGTCATCTTGAACTGGTTCTTCAGGGAGGTTCGTACCAGCACGGGCCGTGCGTCGACCATCTGAACCATCTCGGGATAACTTACCCAATACGGAGACGGAATGACGACTTCGTCTCCGCGGTTGCACATAGCCTGAAGGGCGTTGAAGATGGAGTGCTTGGCGCCCGAGGAGACGAGAATTCTACCCGGTTCGGTTTCAATGCCGTTTTCCTTTCTGAATTTCTCGGCAATGGCCTTCAGGAGCTCTGGCATTCCCCGCGTGGGAGTGTACTTCGTGAAATTCTCGTTGATAGCGCTAATCCCCGCTTCCTTGACCGGGGTAGGCGTCGGAAAGTCCGGTTCTCCCGCCGTGAAACTGACGACGTCGTGACCCTCTGCCTTCATAGCTTTCGCTCGCGCAAACAACGCGAGGGTCTGTGACGGCTCAATCGCGAGGGCTTTTCGGGAAAGAGATTTCATGCGTGGGTATCGGCGTGGGGGATGAACAGGCAATTACGTTGATTTTTTCATGCGTTTCTCGCGATCGAGGGAAACACGCACCATCGGTGGTACAAATTCGCTGACATCGCCGCCGTACCGCGAGATTTCGCGGACAATACTTGAATTCAGATATGTGTACTTCTCGTTGGGCATAAGGAAAACGGTTTCAACAGTTCCGTCAAGCTTCCGGTTCATCAGCGCCATCTGCAACTCATACTCAAAGTCCGAGATTGCCCTGAGGCCGCGCACAATTGCCGATGCTTTTTTCGAGCGGGCGTATTCGACGAGCAGACCTTCGAAAGAATCCACTTCAACATTTGAATAGTGCTTCACGGCTTCCCTGATCATATCGAGGCGCTCTTCCTCGGAGAACAGCGGGTCCTTGGACGGATTCCGGGCGATAGTGATAATGACCTTGTCAAAGAGTTTCACTGCGCGGTCGAGAATATCGAGATGACCATTCGTAATAGGATCGAACGTTCCGGGGTAGATGGCGATTTTCATGCGAACCGTTCCTTTCCGGCCGCCTCCCGCGCCAGAAGGATCAGCGCCACAGTTTGGCCGAACTGTTTTTGTGTTATGTCAAATGCAGATTCGGGAACCGGAACAACGGACTCCCTGCTGTGCTCCATGACCACAAAGGATCCCGGATGCAGGAGGGCTGACCCGGCGATGAGGCTTGGCAGGATC
>JACQPU010000247.1 GCA_016207365.1 Ignavibacteriales bacterium
CCTCGCCAGCCGTCAGTTCCGAATTTGATGGACATTTTCAGAGGTCAGAGGTCAGTTTGCCCGACGAAGCCCTGCCTGCCGGCAGGCAGGCGCTTTTTATCAGACGAAGCCGTTTTTTGGCGTAGTCTGATTTTGGCGTAGTCGGGAAGTCAGAGATCAGAAGTCAGTCTATTAGTCGAATTCCACGTTAAATGCGCCGAAGCCGGCGTAGTAACCGTTTGTATCAAGGTCTTCTTCGATGCGAAGGAGCTGATTATACTTTGCAATGCGGTCAGTTCTGCTTGCCGAGCCCGTCTTGATCTGCGCCGCGTTCGTTGCAACCGCGATGTCTGCGATGGTGGTGTCCTCGGTCTCCCCCGACCGGTGGCTTAACACCGTCGTATATCCCGCGCGTTTGGCCATCTCGATGCAATCCAGCGTTTCGGTCAATGTGCCGATCTGATTCACCTTAATAAGAATCGAATTCGCGACTCCGGAATCGATTCCTTTCGCGAGAAACTCCACGTTTGTGACGAAGACATCGTCGCCCACGAGCTGTACCTTCTCTCCCACCGTTTCGGTGAGAATCTTCCATCCCTCCCAATCATTTTCCGACATGCCGTCTTCAAGTGAAATGATTGGATACTGCTTCAGCCACCGCTCCCAGTATTTCACCATCTCTTCGGGAGACTTTTGCGACTTGTCAGACTTGGCAAACACGTATTTTTTCTTGTCTTTTTCGTAGAATTCACTCGCTGCCGGATCGAGCGCAATATGCACCTGCTCTCCCGCCTTGTAGTTCGCCTTTTGAATCGCTTCAAGAATGACCTCGATCGCCTCCTCGTTCGATTTGAGGTTGGGCGCAAAACCCCCTTCATCCCCCACCGCCGTGTTGTATCCTTTCTTGTGAAGAACCGATTTAAGGGAGTGAAACACCTCCACGCCCATTCTCAGGCCTTCGGAAAAACTCGGGGCATCGACGGGCATGACCATGAATTCCTGAAAATCCACGTTATTGTCCGCATGCTTGCCGCCGTTCAGGATGTTCATCATGGGCACTGGGAGGACGCGCGCGTTGACGCCTCCGATGTACCGATAGAGTGGAACGCCAAGGTTTTGCGCCGCTGCCTTTGCCACGGCGAGGGAAACACCCAGAATCGCATTGGCGCCAAATTTCGCTTTGTTTGGGGTGCCATCCAGCTGGATCATCATTTTATCGACTCCGACCTGATCCAGTACATCGAAACCGACAACTTCTTCTGAAAGCACATCGTTCACGTTTTCCACTGCTTTCGTCACACCTTTGCCCTGGTATCGTGCCTTGTCCCCGTCCCTGAGCTCGACCGCCTCGTTTTCGCCCGTGGACGCACCGCTCGGTACGGCTGCCCGGCCAACGGTGCCGTCTTCAAGTGTGACCTCGACTTCAAGCGTGGGATTTCCGCGCGAATCGAGGATCTCTCGCGCCCAGATATCACTGATAGTGGTAGACATTGATGGACTCCGGAAAGGTCAAGGGGATGGATGTCAATTACGGGAAAAAACGGGGGAAAAGCAAAGGGGATTGGGCAGACCAATCGCACTTCTTCAACCACTCCTCGGTTTCGATCCGATGCGATTCCTTCGGTGTGTAATTCAGAGATTCCCAAAAGTACATTTTTGCTTTCTGGTAATCCCCTCGTTCGTAGTACAGCCGGGCGATTCGCCTCATGCGCATGAAATCGAGAATACCGGCTCCCAGAGAACGGATCCGGACAAGAACACGCAGGGCTTCTTCTGATTTCCCCGCATTCATGAATTCCCGTCCAAGCAGATAAAGCATGAGCAACGAGGAGTCCTTACGGGCAATCCTGTCCTGTAACCACGGAATTCGAAGGGAATCCGTCATGTGTCCCGTGACAAACTCACGAAGTTCGCGCTCGTCGCGGCGTTGCATAACCTCCAGCCTTGTTCCACAGGCCTCATCGTACGCCGTACTCACATGGACATTATACAATGCTTCGTACAACCGCTTCGCGTTCGCAAGATCACCGATTGCCCACGAGGCATCCCCAAGAGTAAGGTATGTAGGCAGCAACGTGTGAGCCCTCGATGAATCCTGCAGAGCCTCCATGCCAAAGCGGATTGCCTCTCCATGACGGCCAGATCGTGTCAGCGCGAGAACATGCTGCGTAATCGCCTCCGACGAGCGACTGAACTCCAGGGATCGGCGGGAGGACTCGATCGCATCATCCCACCTGCGTTTCCGGATAAACGCAGCGGTCTCTTCGTTCAATCCCGCGATCACCCGCGCGCATTCCTTCGCAAAGATCGAAGGTCTGCGAAAATAGAATGCTGCCCGCGTTCGATCCTGAACCGTAGGTTCGGGTTGACTGATGTACCGCCGCCATTCCGCGACCAGAACCTCCAGTCTTCTATTATAGAAAGTCTCAAAACTTCCTGTGCGGTACACCCATTTGAAGCGCCGCATGCCGTACTGGTCGATTAAATATCTGCAAAACGATCCTGCAAGCATGTAGCTCGTGCCACCATGGCCCTTGAGGAATCCCGTAATGCTGAAAAGGCTCTCCATGTCCGGTTCGATGCCCACAGCCACGATCTGCGCGGCAAGTCGGTGAAGAGTTTCGTCATACTGCACGCGCTCAATTGCGGTGGCAAGACCTTCGATAAGACCGGAATTCATTCCCACTCTGAGAACGGGAAAACCGAAATCGCCGGCCATGACATGTACGAGCTCGTGCTGCAAAGCTCCGTCCGTGTCGGCAAGATTCATATGCATCTGTCGCAGCCAGGGTTTTGCAATATTCGTACCTCCCGCTCCGATCAGCCGTTCTTTCTGTCCTGCGGACGCGTACAGGAACGACGTGATTTTTTCGGAGGGAAGCACCCGAAGCTGGCGCGCAATGTCAGCAAAATAGAATTCGTGGTCGCGCGCGAGCGCGGAAACAGCTTC
>JACQPU010000244.1 GCA_016207365.1 Ignavibacteriales bacterium
ATCCTATACTGTGAATGCGTATTCGAGGGATCAGCTGGCTCTCCTCGAAAACATCGCCAATCTGGCAGCCATCGCAATTGAGAAAGCGAATCTACATCAGGAAACGGTTGAAAAGTCACGACAAATCGAGGCTCGAAACAAAGAGCTTGACGATTTCACGTATGTTGTTTCGCACGATCTGAAGGAACCATTGATCAGCGTCGAAGGCTACGCGAAGATCATCAAACAGGAATATTCCGCGGGGTTCGATACTGCCGCTAACGAATATATGAAATCAATCCTGGATTCCTGCGGCCACATGAAAAAGCTCATTGAGGAACTTCTGCAGCTCTCCAGAGTCGGCAAACTGGCAGAACAGAAGCAACGACTTAGTTTGACGAGGATCATTGGGGAGGTTTTGGAGGAACTCAGGTTCACGATCAGGGAACGGAGGGCCCGGATGATGGTAAGCGAAGGGTTGCCGGAGATTCTTGGCGTGGAGCAGCATATCAAGATCGTATTTCGCAATCTTATCTCCAACGGTCTGAAGTTTTCCGGTCAGGATGTGCCGCAGATTTCGATTGACGCAACCCTGCAAGGGACGCTCGTGGAAGTGGCGGTGTCTGACAAGGGTATTGGGATTCCGGAGGAGTTTCACGAGAAAATCTTCATGATCTTTCAGCGTCTCCACAAGAAAGAGGAGTTTGAGGGAACGGGCGCCGGTCTGACGATTGTGCGCAAAATCATCGAAGCCCACGGCGGAACGATTCGCGTAAGGTCCGCCGAAGGACAGGGTGCCACGTTCATTTTTACGCTTCCGCGGGCGGATCAAAAGGAACATCAGCCGTGAACTCGCCTTCGCCGTTGCGGATCATCGTTATTGAAGATAACAGCGATCACGCGAAGATCCTCAAGTGGGCATTTGAACAGACGAACCATCCGACCCATCTGACTTTTTTTCCCGACGCTGATTCTGCCCTGGGGAGGCTCAGTGACGACGGCCAGGCACCCCCTCTGATGCCGGATTTGATTTTTCTGGATTACAACCTGCCGCGTATGAGCGGGCGGGAAGTTCTTACACGACTTAAGGCACACAAGAACTCCAAGGATGTACCGGTCATCGTCCTGAGCTCGTCGGAACGCGAGGAAGACGTACGGTACGCGTACGAACTGGGGGCGAGTACGTATATCAGCAAAGGAGTGATTCTGAACGAGTTGAGGAATTCACTTCAGGCTGTTTTGGATTACTGGTCGACAATCGCAAAGCTCCCGCGGAGAAGCTGACATGGAACGGGACAGAGTCATCAATGTATTACTGGTGGAGGATAATGCGGACTTTGCAAAGCTCGTTCGACTCTACCTGACAAAATATGGAGGAGCGAAGTTCGAGGTCGATTGGAGCGAGAATGGCAAAGCAGGGATCGAACGGGCAGGTGCTGAACCGCACCGGTACGATGTGATCCTTATGGATTATTTCCTGCCTGGTCTGAATGGACTTGAGGTGACGAGGATGCTTCAGGAAAAGAACGTTACCACGCCTGTGGTGTTTCTCACAGTGAATAAGGATGTCAACCTTGCGGTCGAGGTGATGAAGCTTGGGGTCGAGGATTATCTGGTGAAAGAAGAAGTGTCGACCCCGATTCTTCCAAAAACAATTCTTGGAGTGGTTGAGAAAAGGGTTCTGCAAGGCGAAATGGCAGAGCTGGAGATCCGAAAGAAGAGACTCGAGGCCATGCAGGAAATGATTGAGGGTATTACCCACGAAGTTGAGTCGCCGTTGAACGGCATGAAAATGATCGTGGAGGGGATGTTGAACAGCAGGCAGGAAGAAAAAACCACAAAGTACCTTTCGATCATAAAAGAGAACATCGATCGGATTCAGATGAAATTGGAAAAACTCAAGAACCTCAAAGAAGACCGGACTGTGCAGTACATCAAGGACATCCGAATGATCGATCTCTCTTAAGCGATGGGATTTCGGGCTGCCATAGCGCAAGTTGATTCTCGTGTGGGAGATCTTCCCTATAATGTGGATCATCACCTCGCATTTGTTGACAGGGCAATCAGGGAAAAAGCACGGTTAATTGTATTTCCGGAACTGAGCCTGACCGGCTACACGCTCAGAGATCTGGCTGCGGACGTGGCGCTTGATCCCGTGACAAGCCGTGTGCTGATGCCGCTGCTGGCAAAAAGTCGGAAGATCACAATCGTGGCGGGATTCGTCGAAAGTGGAAAAGATCATGGTCTTTACAATGCCGCGGTGTGTTTCGAGGACGGTGAGGTTCTCCAGGTCCACCGGAAGATTTATCCACCGACGTACGGTATGTTCGAAGAAGGTCGCTACTTCAGCCGCGGCGCCTCCGTCCGGGCATTCGATTCAAAACTTGGCCGACTTGGAATGCTCGTCTGCGAAGACATGTGGCATCTTCCTTTGCCGTACCTCCTTGTCCGGGACGGCGCGGAAATGATTCTTGGCCTGACGGCGAGCCCCACAAGGATGGGCGGGGACAAGGATGATCTGTCGAATGCGCGGATCAATCATGAACATCAGGCCACGTACGCCCGACTGCTCAGTTCTTACGTTTTGTTCAGTAACCGCGTTGGATTTGAAGATGGCGTGAGTTTTTGGGGAGGATCGGTTGCAAATGATCCCTTCGGGCACCAACTTGCCCGCGGAAAATATTTTGAGGAGGACCTCCTCATTGCTGACATCCTTCCTGAAGAGGTACGCCGAGCCAGAAGATTGTCACGCCATGTGCTTGATGATGACCCGCAACTTGTCCTCGACACTCTCCGCCGTCTGAAAAACCGTCCGAACTTCTAGTCCCACTGCCTTCACTCCATGCCTGTAAGGAGTATCCGCAGAATGATGGGCGCTGCCTTCTTGTCAGGCTGATTGAAAATCCCCGGAGTTTTGCGTATATTAATTAGTCAATAAGTTCAGGAATAAGGAGACCAGGAGAGATGTCGATGAACGGAATGAAAACTGCCGTGCTTATGGCCCTCATGATGGGCCTTGTGCTCTTTATAGGGCAAATGGTTGGAGGAGAAAGCGGGCTTGTAATGGCCTTTCTCATTTCGCTGGTAATGAATGCCGGGATGTATTGGTTCTCGGATAAGCTTGTTCTCCTTGGATACCGGGCCCGTGAGGCGTCCGAACAGGAGGCTCCGAAGCTTCATGGCGTCGTCCGAAGGCTTTCCCAGCAAGCGGGTTTGCCTATGCCGCGCGTGTACATCATTCCTACCGACACTCCGAACGCGTTTGCCACGGGCAGGAACCCCGATCACGCCGCCGTGGCCGCTACCGAGGGCCTTCTCCGTACCCTTACGGATGACGAGCTCGAAGGAGTCATGGCGCATGAATTGGCGCATGTCCGCAACAGGGACATTCTTGTCTCGACGGTTGTCGCCACCATGGCAGGTACGATAACGTTCGTGGCCCGCATTGCCATGTACGCATCGATATTCGGGGGCGGGAGAGGCCGGGATAGCAATTCGAATGCCGTCGGCCAGATTCTTCTCATTATTCTGGCTCCGATCGCCGCGATGCTGATCCAGTTTGCAGTGTCGAGGTCGCGCGAATTCCTGGCGGATGAAGGAGGCGCACAGATCAGTGGAAAACCCCTCGGCCTTGCCCAAGCCCTCCGAAAACTTCACACCGCGGCAGAACGCATTCCGCTCGAAGGAGCGAAACCGAATACAGCTCATCTGTTCATTGTGAATCCGCTGAGCGGTGGCGGAATCAGCAAGCTGTTTTCAACGCATCCTCCGGCGGAGGAGCGCATCGCTCGGTTGGAAGCAATGGCAGGTACGCTTGGGTAACACCGGAGAAGGCCATATACGCATGGAACCTGCCGTAACAGCAGAATACAAAGAACCCGCCCCTATAACCAAAGACGATCCCCTGACTTCAATGATGAAGCGGTTCGACCGGGCCGCTCATCTGTTGAAACTTGAGCCGGGAGTCTACGAGTACCTGAAGACGCCAGTCAAACAGGTTGTTGTGTCGATCCCCATTGCAATGGACAATGGCGAAATCAAGGTCTTCGAGGGATACCGCGTGATTCATAACGATATTCTTGGTCCGTCAAAAGGCGGGATTCGTTACGCGCCGGATGTCACCCTCGACGAAATGAAGGCGCTGGCTGCCTGGATGACCTGGAAATGCGCGATCATGAACATCCCGTTTGGCGGAGCCAAAGGGGGCGTGCGCTGTGATCCAT